>DATAGR010000513.1:0-11249 GCA_036263575.1 Aquihabitans sp.
CTGCGAACCTACCGGGTCGCCCGCCGGCGCCCGGCGGCTCCACGGGCCGCGAAGCTCAGGGGCCGACGACGGCGAGGAGGTGCGCGGGGCGGGGACCCGGTTCGAGGCGCACGTAGTTGCGCCCGATGTGCCACCGGAAGCGCCCGCCGGTCAGCTCGTCGGCGACCACGAAGCTCGGGGGCAGCCCGAGGTCCTCGGGCACGATGCAGACGCCCTCCTGGGCGTGGTCGGGGTCGAGGAGCACCACGCAGAGCACGGTGTCGCCGCGCGCCTGCTTGGCGTACGCAAGGAGGGCCGGGTTCTCGGTCTCGAGGATCCGGGTGCCCTCCAGGTGCTGGAGGGCGGGGTGGCGCCGCCGGATGGCGTTGAGCTCGGCGATCAGCGGCAGGAGCGGGCCGTCGAGCGTGCGCTCGTGGGCCTCGAACTTCTCCGAATCGAGGTACTCCTCGGAGCCCTCGCGGACCGCGACGTGCTGGAACGCCTCGTACCCCGAGTACACGCCGTAGGACGGCACGAGCGTGGTCGCCAGGAGCAGGCGGGACACGAACGTGTTGGGCCCGCCGTGCTGGAGCTGCTCGGTGAGGATGTCGGGCGTGTTGACGAAGAAGTTGGGGCGGAAGAACTCCCGCTCCGGACCGGCCAGCTCGGTCACGTACTCGGCGAGCTCGGCGGCGCTCTGCTTCCAGGTGAAGTACGTGTAGCCCTGGCTGAAGCCGGCCTTGCCGAGCTCCTGCATCATCGCCCGGTACGTGAAGGCCTCGGCGAGGAAGATGGTGTCGGGGTGGTCGCGCCGCACGCCGGCGATCAGCCACTCCCAGAACGGGAGCGCCTTCGTGTGGGGGTTGTCGACGCGGAAGACCCGCACGCCGCGGTCGATCCAGGTGAGCACGACGTCGCGCAGCGCCGACCACAGCCCCTGCCAGTCGGAGCAGTCGAAGTCGACGTTGTAGATGTCCTGGTACTTCTTGGGCGGGTTCTCGGCGTACTTCAACGTGCCGTCGGGCCGGCGCTGGAACCACTCGGGGTGCTCGGTCAGCCAGGGGTGGTCGGCGGAGCACTGGATGGCGAGGTCCAGGGCCACCTCCAGGCCGAGGGCGCGGGCCTCGGCGGTGAGCGCCTCGACGTCGGCGACGGTCCCGAGCTCGGGGTGCACGGCGTCGTGGCCGCCGGTGGCGTCGCCGATCGCCCAGGGCGAGCCGGGGTCGTCGGGCCCGGCGACGAGCGTGTTGTTGCGCCCCTTGCGGTTGGTCAGCCCGATGGGGCTGATGGGCGGGAGGTAGACGACGTCGAAGCCGAGCTCGGCGATGGCGGGGAGCCGTCGCCGCACGCCCGCCAGGCCGCCCCACGACCGGGGGAACAGCTCGTACCAGGCGCCGAAGCGGGCCAGCTCGCGGTCGACGTCGAGGCGCGCCGGGCGGTCGAGGTGCCCGGCGGCGCTGCGATCGGGGTGGGCGTCGCACCGCGCCACCAGCTCCTCGTCGAGGGCGACGGCCACGCGCTCGCCCTGGGCGCGGCCTGGGTCGCCCACGGTCTCGGCGGCCTCGGCGATGGCGGTCGCGTCGTCGACCCCGTCGGCGGACGACCCGGCGCCCTCGGCGCGAGCTCGCTCGGCGCAGCCGGCGAGGAGCAGCGCGCCCTCGGCCAGCTCGCTCGACAGGTCCTCCTGGCCGCCGTCGACCTTGCGACGGACCTCACGCCGCCACGACGCGAGCGTGTCGGCCCACGCGGCGACGTCCCACGTCCAGGTGCCGGGCCGGTCGACGGTGACCGTCGCGGCCCAACGCACGCCGAGCGAGGCCACGTCGACGTGCACCATCGGCATCGTCGTCTCGGCGCCGGCGGGATCGCAGAGGATCAGCTCGGCGCGCAGCACCTCGTGGCCGTCGCGCAGGACGTCGGCCGAGAGGGTCACGTGGTCGCCGACCGTGCGCTTCGGGGCGTACCGGCCGCCGTCGATCGTCGGCTCCGGTCGCTCGACGCGGACGCGGTGGGGCCGCTGGGCCGGCGGTTCGAAGGCGCTGGTGGACGGACGGGCGGTCGTGCGGGTCGGTGTCACGCGGTGCTCGGGCTCCTCGCCGGTGGTCAGGGCGTCCCTGCCCGATGATGGTGGACGGGATGCCCGGCCCCGGCCGCCCCAGCGGTCACGTGCCCAGCTCGATGGCGCCGGGGCAGGCGCTGAGGGCCTCGAACAGCTCGGTCATGAGCTGCGGGTCGCCGTCGGCGGCCTCCTGGCCGTCGGTGACGCCGAGGGCCACGGCCCGGCGGGCCAGGTCGGGGGAGACGGCGTCGTCCAGGCAGGCGCGGTCGTCGTCCGAGGGGGTGGCACCGGCGGTGAGCCCATCGAGGAACGCGCCGTGGAGGTCGATGTCGCAGTCGCCGACCGCGTCGAGCAGCCGATCGACGTCGGCGTCGGTCAGCTCGACCCCCTCGACCCGCTCGGCGAGCCCGCCCTCGCCGTCCAGGTCGACGGGGTCCACGCCCGCATCGTCCAGGCGCCGTGGGTCGAGGACGTCGACCCAGCGCGGGGCGACGCAAGCGGCCTGGGCGCTGTCGAGCTCGACGCCGCCGGCGCCGTCGCGGGCGAGGGCGGTGCTCAGCGCCTCGACGTAGGGCTGGGCCTCGACGGGGACGTCGTCGGTGGCGGGGTCGTCGCTGCAGCCGGTGCCCAGCAGCGTGAGGGCTGCCACAACCCCGACCACCACCGCCCGTCGCACCACAAGCTCTGCCTCCGCGTCGCCCACACGGTACGGCGGCCCACGTCGGCGCGGCCAATGGGTAGCAGCCCGTTCGCACCGTCGGGCGAGGGTGGTCGGCCCCCGGTGTGCGCACGACCGCCAACTCGGCCCCCGTCGACCCCCGTAGGGTGCTGCCATGGACGGCGACGCCACGCGACCCACGCTCGACCCCGTCGAGCAGCGGGTGGTGGGGAGCCTCCTCGAGAAGGAGCGCACCGTCCCGGCCTCGTACCCCATGACCCTGAACGGCCTCCGGACGGCGTGCAACCAGACGTCCGGCCGTGACCCCATCTGCTCGCTCACCGAGGCCGAGGTCACGGCGGCGCTCGACGCCCTCAAGGTCCGCGGGCTCACCCGCGTCCTGCACGCCAGCCACGGCGCACGGGTGGTGAAGCACCGCCAGGTGCTCGACGAGCGCCTCGAGCTGACGGGCGGGGAGCGCGCCGTGCTGACCCTGCTGCTGCTCCGCGGGCCCCAGACGCCGGGCGAGCTGCGCTCCCGGGCCGAGCGCCTGCACCGCTTCGGCGGCCTGGACGAGGTGGAGGCCGCCCTCGCCGGCCTGGCCGGGCGCGACGAGCCCCTCGTCGAGGAGCTGGAGCGCCGCCCCGGCCAGAAGGAGCGCCGCTGGACCCACCTCCTCGGACCCGTGGCCGCCGCCGCGGCGGAGGCGTCGCCGGCCCCGCCGGCAGCGGACGGACCGCGCCGGGCGGCGACCGAGGAGGTCCTGCAGGACGGGCCCGTCGCACGCGACGCGGCGGTGGTGGCGACCTACGACGTGGTGGCCGCCGACTACGCCGACCACCTGGCCGACGAGCTCGACGGCAAGCCGTTCGACCGGTGGCTGCTCGAGCGCCTGGTCGAGCTGGCCGACGGCGGACCGGTGGCCGATGCCGGGTGCGGACCCGGCCACGTCGCCTTCCACCTGGCTGCGGCCGGCGCCGACGTCACCGGCTTCGACCTCTCGCCCGCCATGGTCGACGTGGCCCGCCGCCGCTTCGGCGAGGTGCCCTTCGAGGTCGCGGACCTCACCGCCCTCCCTGCGCCCAGGAGCTCGGAGGGCGACGGGTGGGCGGCGATCGTCGCCTGGTACTCGCTCGTGCACCTCGCCGGGTCCGAGCTCCGGCCGGCCGTCGCCCTCCTGACCCGGGCCCTCCGCCCCGGCGGGTGGTTGGGCCTGGCCGTGCACGTGGGCCCCGAGGTGCGCCGCATGACCGAGTGGTGGGGCCACGACGTCGACCTGGCCTTCGCCCTCCACGATCCCGAGCAGGTGCTCGACGCCGTGGCCACCGCCGGGCTCACCGACGTGGCGTGGTACCGGCGCAGCCCGATCCCTGGCGTCGAGGTCGAGACCGAGCGCCTCTACGTGGTCGGCCGGCGGGCCCCGTAGCGCCGGAGCGCCGAGCGGGCGGCCGGTAGCCTCGGCCGGACATGGACCACCCGGACCAGCTGCCGTTCGTGGCGCCGGACGTCGACCTCGAGCTCGCAGCCGCCACCGACATCGGCCCGGGCACGGGCGCCGACGCCACGCCCGTCGCCCCGCCGGCGGCGCGCCCTTCGTTCCAGGCGTCGGCCGGCATCCAGGGGCGCCAGTTCGCCGAGCAGTGCGACACCCTGCTGACGCACCTGGGCTACGAGCTCCACGGCCGCCGGGTCCTGCCCGAGGTCGGCGTGGAGATCGACCAGGAGGCCGTCGGGCCGGCGGGCACCGTGGTGTGGTTCGAGTACAAGGGCAGCGTCCAGGGCAGCCGGCCGGGGCTCCGGCGGACCGACACCATGAAGAAGGCGATCGCCAACGGCGCGCTGCTGCGGGCGCTGCCCGACCCGTCACCGTACGTCGTCATCACCTCGCACCTGCCGGAGGCGGGCTCCGGTGCCGCGATGCTCACCGCCGCCCAGGAGCTGCGCTACCTGGCCGACGTCGTGTGCCTCTACGACCCCGCCGCCACCGCCCGCCTCAAGCGCTGGTAGCGCCGGTCACGGGCGGGACGCCGCCTCGGCCCCGGAGGCGTCGTCGTCCATGCGTCCCGAGCGCCACGCCCACGCCGCCAGCTCCACCCGGTTCCGGGCGCCGAGCTTGGTCTGGAGGCTGGCCAGGTGCGACTTCACCGTCGACGGCGACACGAACATCGACGCCCCGATCTCGACGTTGGTCAGGCCCCGGGCGACGAGCCGGAGCGCGTCCTCCTCGCGCTCGGTGAGCGCGTCGATCGGCTCGGCCACCGCACCGCGGCGCGCGGCACCGGCGCGCACGTGCTGGAGCAGCCGCACGGTGATCGCCGGCGACACCAGCGCGTCGCCGCGTGCCGCGGCGCGCACCGCCTCCACGAGCAGGGCCGGCCCGGCGTCCTTGAGCAGGAACCCGCTGGCCCCGTTCACCAGCGCCTCGTGCACGTACTCGTCGAGGTCGAACGTCGTGACCACCACCACGGGCAGCGGGTCGGCGACGTCGGGCCCGGCCAGCAGCCGGGTGGCCTCGAGGCCGTCGAGGAGCGGCATGCGGATGTCGAGCAGGCAGACGTCGGGTCGGAGGCGGCGGGCCAGGTCGACGGCCTCGCGACCGTCGGCCGCCTCGCCGACGACGGCCACGTCGCCCGTGGCCTCCAGGATCATGCGGAACCCGGTGCGCACCATCTCCTGGTCGTCGGCCAGCACCACCCGGATCACGGCGGGCCCCCGGCGGTGAGGGGCGGCGTCGCGGGCGCCGGGGCGCCGGCGGCCTCGTCCAGCGGCAGGTGGGCGACGACCGACCAGCCGCGCGCCGGCGGGTCGAGGGGGCCGGCGCGCAGCGAGCCGCCGAGGGCGTCGGCGCGCTCCTGCATCCCGACGAGCCCGTAGCCGCGCTCGCCGCGTGGCGCCGACGGCGACGACCGGCCGTCGTCGGTCACCGACACGACCAGCCAGCGGCCGGCCACGCGGACGTCGACCGCCGCGTGGGTGGCCTCGACCGCGTGGCGGCGGACGTTGGTCAGCGACTCCTGGACGATCCGGTGGGCGGACGCGGCCACCGCGCCGGGGACCGCCTCCGCCGCGCCGGGCTCCACGGTGAGCCGCACGTCCAGGCCGCCCGCCGTGCTGGCGGAGACGAGGTCGTCGAGCCCGGCCAGGCCCACGGGCGGGACCACCGGGGGCCCCGTGCCCTCGTCGTCGCGGAGGGCGCCGACGAGGCGGCGCATCGCCGTCAGCGCGTCCTTGCCTGCGCCCTCGATGCGGTCCAGCGCCGCGCCCGCCGCACGAGGGTCGGCGTCGGCCACGACCCGCGCCGCCTGCGCCTGCACGACGATGCCGGTGACGTAGTGCGCCACCAGGTCGTGCAGCTCGCGAGCCAGGTCCCGTCGCTCGTCGACCCGCACCTGCTGTGCCGCCAGGCGCTGCTGGCGGTCGACGTTGCGGAGGTAGGTGCCGGCGCTGGCACCGACCGCGAACGTGCCGCCGTAGAGCACGAGGAGGACGAGCCCGCTCGTCCGGTCCAGCGGCCAGCGGAGGAGGGTGGCGATCGTGCCGGCGCCAGCCACCACTGCGGCGGCGGCGACGCCGACCGTTCGTCGCCGGACGAGCGGGACGACCAGTGCCGAGAGGGCGGCCACCGGCGCGAACGTCGGCGCCCGCCGGCTCAGGAACGCGGCGTCGAGGCGGTCGTAGCCGACCCGCAGGGCGACGATGGCGGCCACCACCACGCCGAACGAGCCGAGCGGCCAACGCTGACGAACCGCGACGGCGCCCAGCGACAGCACGCTGATGGCGGCGAGGACGGCCTCGCGGCGCCCGGCGACGTAGCCGTCGTCGAGGAGCGTGAGGTCGAGCAGGACCAGCACGCCGATGCCGGCCAGGAGCCCGGCGTCGACGATGCGGGGCCCGAGGGCCACGACGCGATCCCACGTCAGCGGACCCACGCCGTCGGCCCGGCCGGCCGACGGCAGGCGGGGCGTCGCGAGCGGCGCAGCGTGGCGCGCAGCGCGCGGGGCTCGATGCATCGACATGACCCTACGGGCGACGTCGCCCACCGGCCTCCACCGTTCGGCCAGGACGGGTGGCCGAACGGCCCAACGGGCGTGGCCGAAGCGCCGATGCGGCGTGGGGGCGCCCGACCGCACCATGGCGACATGCCGCTCACCAACCTCTTCCTCGACGCCTTCGCCCTCCTCGGCCTCCTCGGCCTGGTGCTCCTCGTCGTCGCCGCCGTGCTGGCCGCGGTGGCGGACCTCACGGGGGCCGACCTCGGCACCCTGCCCCGCCGGACCGTCGAGCGGTCGGCTCGGAGCACCCACGTCGGCCCCACCTCGCTGGTCGCCCGATGAGCGTCGAACCGGTGCTGACCGGCCGGGGGCTGGTGCGCCGCTTCGGCGACGTGGCGGCGCTGGCGGGGGTCGACGTGGCGGTCGGACGGGGCGAGGCGGTGGCGGCGATGGGGCCCAGCGGGTCGGGCAAGTCGACCCTGCTGCACTGCCTCGCCGGCGTGGAGGTGCCCGACGAGGGCGAGGTGCACCTCCTGGGCGAGCGCATCGACCGCCTCGGCGAGCGCCGGCGCGCCCAGCTGCGACGGCGCCGGTTCGGCTTCGTGTTCCAGAGCGGCCACCTGCTGCCGGAGCTGCCGGCCGTGGAGAACGTCGCCCTGCCGCTGCTGCTCGAGGGCCGACCCCGGCGCGCCGCGGTGGCCGAGGCCCGCCGGTGGTTCGCCCCGCTCGGGATCGACGGGCTGGAGGGCCGCCGGCCGGGGGAGCTGTCCGGTGGCCAGGCCCAACGGGTCACCATCGCCCGGGCCCTCGTGGTCCAGCCGACGGTGGTCTTCGCCGACGAGCCGACCGCGGCCCTGGACCGGCAGAGCGGTCGCGACGTCGTGGCCCTCCTCGTGGCGACGGCCCGGTCGTCGGGCGCCGGCCTCCTCGTCGTCACGCACGACCCGGACGTGGCCGAGGCCTGCGACCGCGTGGTGGCCATGCGCGACGGCGTGGTGGGCCCCGCCCCGGCGGGACCGACGCTCGCCGGCGCGCCCACGCTCGCCGGTGCCACGGCGCTCGTGGCCGGGCCGCACCTGTGAACGTCGTCGCGCCCCTGGCCGCCCTGCTGTGGCGCCGCGGCGGGCTCCGCCAGCGGGCCACGCTCGTCCTCACCGCCGCCGGGGTGTCGGCCTCGGTGGTCCTGACCCTGCTGGTGCTGTCGGTCGGGCCGGCCCTCGACGCGCGCGCCGACCGGATCGCCTGGCGGGACCCGGCGCGCAGCGACGCCACGACACGGGACCTGGTCCCGACCGCCGTCCAACGGACCCTCGTCGACCGGTACGAGGGGCGCATGATCAGCCGCACCGACCTCGCACCGCTGCGGGCCGGCGGCGGGTCGTCGACCGGCGCGCCGCCGGGCCTGTCCCGCTTCCCGGCCGCCGGCGAGGTGTTCGTGTCACCGGCCATGGGGCGGCTCCTGGCGGCGACCCACCCCGCCGTGCTCGGCGACCGCTACCCCGGTCGGCTGGCCGGCACCATCGGCCCGGCCGGACTGGCCCACGCCGAGGAGCTGGTGGTCGTGGTCGGCCACCCGGGCGGGGCGCTCGGCCACCCCACGCTGCTGGACGACATCACGGCGGGCACGTGGCCGATCCTGCCCGGCGAGGCGGCCCCGATCGCCACGTTCTCCACCATCGGGGGCGACGCCGACCTGGATCGCTACCGGACCCTGGCCCGCACGGCCGCCGTGCTGCTGGCCGTGCCCGCCCTCCTCCTCGTCGGTGCTGCGGCGCGCCTCACCGCCGCCCAGCGCGAGCAGCGCCTCGCCGTCCTGCGCCTCGTCGGGGCGACCCCTGGGGCGGCCGTCGGCCTCACCGCGCTCGAGACCGCCGTCGCCGCACTGGTCGGCACGGTGGTGGCCATCGGCGGCTACCTGGCGGTCCTGCCCCACGCGGCGCGGATCCCCCTCGCCGGTGGCGCGTTCCCGGTCGACGACCTACGCCTCGGCCCCGACCCCCTCGTGGCCGCCGGGGTGCTGGTGCCGCTCCTGGCCACCGCGGCCGCCGTGCTCGCCCTCCGCCAGGTCGTGATCGGCCCGCTGGGCGTCGCCCGCCGCACCCGCCGCGGCCGGCCGGCGGCCCTGCGCCTGGCGGTGGTGCCCCCCACGTGGGCGGTGTTCGTCCTCGCCGCCCGGGACATGCGCGGCGGCGGGTCGAGCACCGGCGTCCTGGTCGGGCTGGCCGCCGTCATCGCGACGCTCGCGGTCGTGGGGCCCTGGGTCACCTGGGTGCTCGGCAGCGGGCTCGCCGCCGTGGCCCGCCGCCCGGCACCGCTCCTCGCCGGCCGGCGGATCGCCGACGACCCGAAGGGTGCCTACCGGACGGTGAGCGGCATGGTCCTGTCGGGCCTGATCGCCGGGTTCCTCTTCGGCGTCGTCCCCACCATCAGCGCCGTGTCCCTCGAGGGCACCGACAGCCGGGAGTACACGGCCTACGTGCCCGAGGCGGACGTGGCGGCCGTCGAGCGCCAGCTGGCTGTCGTCGATCCCCGAGCCGTGATCACCACGGTCTCGTCGGCCGAACCGGACGACCTCGACCCCGACCTCGATCTCGATGCCGGCGCCCGAGCCGATGCGGCCGATCCCGGGGAGGAGCCGCCGCCGGCGTCGGTGACGGTGTCCGCCACCGAGGCCGGCGCCGAGCGGGTGCGGACCATCCTGGCCCGCATCGACCCCGAGCTCGAGGTCAGCGGGCGCGACGGCGACGGGCGGGCGCGGACCCTGCTCGACGACCTCCGCCGGGCGAGCGTCGTCCTCGCCCTGGCCTCGTTGGCGATGGCGGTGGCAGCCACCGCGATCAGCGGCATCTCCTCGATCCTCGACCAGCGCACGACGTTGGCGCGCCTCCGATTGGTGGGCACCCCGCTGGCGGTCCTCCAGCGGGCCCGGCGGTGGCAGACCTCGCTGCCGCTGGTCGTCGCGAGCGTGGGCGCCATGGCCGCCGGTGCGGCGGCGGGGCTCGTCATGCTCGTCGCCTTCGCCGTGGCCCCGTCGCGCATCGTGGCGCCCGACGTCGGGGGCATGGCCGTCCTCGGCGCCGCCGCGCTGGTCGCAGCCGTCCTGGTGGTCGGGCTGACCCGCCCCGTGCTGGCCGCCACGAGCCGATCGACGCCCCGTGACTGACGCGGGCCTGTCCGGGACGTCACCCATCGGTGCCATCCATCACGCGTTCGCGCGCCACTTGCAACATGGATCGCGGTCCTGTCACACGCCGGGCTCGCTAGGTTCGGCGGTCGGCTCGCCACGAAGGGTTTGACGGTGGACAAGAAGCGGATCGGGCTCGGGGTGCTGGGCGCCCTCGTGGTGCTCGGGCTCATCGCGGCGGCGGTCTTCTTCGGGCCGTGGGCGGGCGACGACGACGAAGCCGACACCTCGGGTCGCCCGGGCGTGGACGCCGAGGACCCGGCCACGCAGGCGGCCGACGCCTTCGCCGCCGCCTGGCAGGGCGGCACCCTGCAGGAGGTCGCCTTCACCAGCGACAGCGGCGACGTCGCCGGCACCACCGCCCTCATCGCCGGCGGGCTGACCGCGTCCGGTGACGCCAAGCCGAAGGTGGAGGTCACCGAGGTGACCCCGGTCGAGGGCTCCGACACCCGCGCCCTCGCCACGGCCAGCGTCACGTGGACCCTGGACGGGCCCAAGACGTGGACCTACGAGACCCGCTTCCCGTTGGTGCGCACGGGCGACCGCTGGCTCGTGGCCTGGCTGCCGGGCGTGGTGGAGCCGAGCCTCAAGACAGGCGAGGTGCTGCGGGTGTCCCGCGTCGCCGCCACCCGAGGCACCATCGTCGACACGACCGGCAAGCCGCTGGTGGCCGCGCAGGGCGACGTCGTGGTGGGCATCCGGCGCAGCCGGGCCACCGATCCCGAGGCGACGGCCCGGACGGTCGCGTCGCTCACGGGCGTGGACGCCGAGGCGCTGGTGGCCCAGGTGCTCGCCGCCGGGCCCGAGGACTTCGTCGAGGTCATCAAGCTGGCGCGGCCGGACTACGACGAGATCCGCGCCCAGATCCAGCCACTGCCCGGCACGGTGTTCCGGGAGGAGCAGGCGGCCGCCGGGCTCCCGCCGAACTACGCCCGCGCCGTCCTCGGCACCACGGGCACCGCCACCCCCGAGATCGCCGCCGCCTCGGAAGGGCGCATCGTCGAAGGCGACGTCACCGGGCTCTCGGGGTTGCAGGCCTCGCAGGACGAGGTGCTGGCCGGTTCCCCCGGCGTGTCCGTGCAGGCGGTGTCGACCCAACCGGGCGCCACGCCTCGGGCCCTCAAGGTCTACCCAGGCACCGAGGGCCGCTCGATCACCGTCACCCTCGACGAGCGGATCCAGTCGGTGGCCGACGCCACGGTCGCCGGCACCGCCACGCCGTCGGCGCTGGTGGCCATCCGGGTCAGCACCGGCGACGTCCTGGCCGTCGCCAACGGACCGTCCGGCTCGTCGGCGTACAACCGGGCGATGATCGGCAAGTACCCGCCCGGGTCCGTCTTCAAGGTGCCCACCACCCTCGGCCTGCTGCAGAAGGGG
>DATAGR010000514.1:0-10064 GCA_036263575.1 Aquihabitans sp.
GCCACCTCGGCGGCGGTGATCGAGGGCGCCTGGCCAACCTGGCGGCGACGTGGGTCTCCGTGGTCGCCGACCGCCTCGACCTGGGCGAGCGGCTGGTCCTCGTCGACCCCGCCTCCACCACGGCGATCGAGCCCGACCGGATCTGAGGAGGCGCCGCTCGTGGACGTGACGGTCATCCGCAGCACCCGGCGGCGCAAGACCGCCCAGGCCCGCATGGTGGAGGGGCGCCTCGAGGTCCGCATCCCGGCTCGCTCGTCGGCGGCGGAGGAAGCGCGGCTGGTCGAGCAGTTCCGGCGCCGCTTCGAGCGCTCCACCGCGCGCGACGGCGTCGACCTGGCCCGGCGGGCCCGCCGCCTGTCGAAGGCCCACGACCTCCCCCGCCCGACCGAGATCCGGTGGGTCGCGAACCAGGCGCACCGCTGGGGCTCGTGCACGCCGGCCACCGGCGTCATCCGCATCTCGGACCGCCTGGCCGCCTTCCCGCCCTGGGTCCTCGACCTGGTCATCGTCCACGAGCTGGCCCACCTGGTGGAACCCCGCCACGACGCCCGCTTCGCCGCCCTCGTGGCCCGCTACCCGCTCGCCGAGCGCGCCGAGGGCTACCTGCTCGCCATGGCCGGCGGCACCGACCCCCACACCGATCCCCTGGCCGACGACCTGGAGCCGGCGCCCATCGCGCTCGGCCCGGGCGACGACCCAGCACCGGTGCGGCGGCACGGGCGCCGGCGGCGCCCACCGGCCGATCCCGCCGCCGCGCCCCTCCCCTTCCCGGACTGACCGGTCGCCAGGGCTCCGGCTGCTCAGTCCGGCTTGTCGTCGTCGCCCAGCAGCTCGGCCAGCAACGGCGACGACGCCGGTTCGCCGGCATCGATGGCCACGAGCGCGCCGTCGACGGCGGCCAGGTCCGCCTCGATGCGCTCGAGGGCCGCGAGGTCGACGCTCGGCCGTGCAGGGGTCGACTGGGACGCAGGGGCGGCGACCGGCTCGGGATCGGGCGCGGGGCCGTCGCTCACGTCACCGTCGGTCACGTCGGCGGTGTCGCCATCGGCCGCCTCCAGCGATGCCGGGTCGGTCTCGTCGACCGCGGCGAGCGCCGAGCCCTCCGGGAGGAACGCGGCGACGTCGATGTCGACCTCGGCGCTCGCGGGCGAGCGCTCGGGCGGGGGCGCGGCGTCGGTCATGGGCGGCGATGGTACCGGCGAGGTCCGGGGGTAGGGGGCGCCCGACCACCGGTCGCCCACCCGCCCCCCCACCGCCGACGAGGAGCACCCATGTCCGACCGCCACCAACGCCCCGACGGGGTCACCGACGCCACGGTGGAGGCCGTGGGCAAGGTCAGCGAGGCCCTCGAGTGGGTCGAGCGGGCCCGGGGCGACCTCTACGAGTTCCACCAGAAGCTCGGCCGGGCCGACCTGATCATGGGCGACGCGGCCGACGCGCTCGAGGAGGCCGGCCACGGGGACCTGGCGGCCCACCTGCGGCAGGAGGCGGTCGGTCGCAACGTGCTCGACGGGCGGTGGACGTTCCAGATCGTCGAGGAGTTCGACGACGGGTACTGGTCCGCGATCCGCGGCGCCGAGCAGCGGGTCCGCGACCAGCTGGTCGAGGGGCGCCGGCACATCTTCGAGTCGGAGATGAAGGACGACCGCCGGACGGCCGGGCGCCCCCACCACGAGCGCCGCCCCGAGACGGCCCACGACCCGGCGACCACGCCACTCGGCTGACCGCGGCCGGCGTCTCAGACCGGGGGGCGGGGGTAGGCACCCTCCCGCTCGAAACCCCCGAACCAGGAGCGTGCCGACATGGCCAACACCGATGACACCAAGGGCCGGATCAAGGAAGCCGCCGGTGACCTGACGGGCGACAAGGACCTCCAGCGCGAGGGCAAGGTCGACCAGGGCACCGGCAAGGCGAAGGAGGCCCTCGGCAACGCCGCCGACAAGGTCAAGGACGCGGTCAACCCCGACCGGTAGCGACCCGCCCCACCTGGGGCGACCACGATCGTCGACGACGCCGGCCTCCGTGGGCCGGCGCCGTCGCGCCCGGGCGGCTCTAGGCTGCGACCATCACGGCGGCCAGCCCGGCGACGGCCAGGCCGGCGACCTGCACCGGCGCCAACCGCTCGCCGAGCCGGGTCTGGGCCAGCACGACGGTGGCGGCGGGGTACAGCCCGGTGATGGCGGCGACCACGGCGAGCATCCCGCCGCGCGAGGCCAGCAGGTAGAGGATGTTCGCGGCCATGTCGAGGGCCCCGCTGGCGAGGACGGCGACCAGCACGCCCGGGTGCACGTCGACCCGGCGGTGGCGCACGGCCACCAGCACGGCGAGCAGCGGGACCGACGTGAGCCGGGCGGCGAGCAGCGGCCACATGCCGGCGTCCGAGCCGGTGTGGTGCAGGCAGACGAAGAAGAGGCCGAAGATGGCGCCGCCACCCAGGGCGGGCAGCACGGCCCGGACGGCAGCGCGGCGGCTGACGACGGCGCCACCGCCCTCGCGCGTGATCAGGCCGACGGCGGCGAAGGACACGCCGATCCCGGCCACCGCGGCGAGCCCGGGGCGCTCACCGAGCGCCAGCCCCGCCAGGACCGGCACCGCCGACGCGCTCAGCGCCGTGGTGGGGGCCACCACGCTCATCGGCCCGGCGGCCAGCGCCCGGTAGACGACCACGAGGCCGAGGCCGCCGAACACGCCGGCGAGCCCGCCGAGGACCCAGTCGGTCGGGACCACCGATGCCGGGCCGAGGAACGGCAGGGCGAGGGCGAGCAGCACGAGGCCGGCGAGCTGGGCACCGAGGGCGACGGCGAGCACCTCGTTGCGCCGGGACGCCAGACCGCCGACGAAGTCGCCGGCGCCGTAGAAGGCGGCGGCGCCGAGCGCCAGGACGATCGCCACGACGGGCCTCCCTTCGATGCCAGGCCGCCCGGGCGGGCGCCCGGGACCGGTCAGCCTGTTGCACCGGCCGGAGCACCCTATCGGCATGTCGCTCCAGTGCACCACCCGGCGCAGTGTGCTGCACCGGCGACCCACAAGGATCGACGGGCGGAAGCCCGGTCCGTGGAGGCCACGGGAGGGCGGCGTGGGTAGCGTGCCGACGTGCCCGACGCCGACGAGGTGGCCGCCGCCATCGCCCGCAACACCCGGCAGCTCCGGGCCGATCGGCAGTGGACGCTCGACCAGCTGGCCGGCCGCTCGGGCGTGAGCAAGGGGATGCTCGTCCAGATCGAGCAGTCCAGGACGAACCCCAGCATCGCCACCCTCTGCCGGGTGGCCGACGCCTTCGGCGTCACGCTGGCCCAGCTGGTGGAGCTGTCGGACGGCGCGGCGGTGCGGGTGATCGCGCCGGGCGAGGCCGTGCGCCTGTGGTCGGGGGCGGAGGGCTCCGGGGGCGACCTCCTCGTCGGCACCGATCGCAGCGAGCACGTCGAGCTGTGGCGCTGGCGCCTCGCACCGGGCGACCGCCACGACTCCGACGGCCACGTCGAGGGCACCCGCGAGCTGATGACGGTCCTCGCCGGCACGCTCACCCTGGAGGTGGCCGGCGCCTCACACGAGGTGGCGGCCGGCGGTGCGGTGCTCTTCGAGGCCCGCGGCGCGCACAGCTACGTCAACGCCCACCGGCGACCGCTCGACCTCGTCCTGGTCGTGGTGCAACCCCCGGTGCTCGACCCCGGGTCGGTCAGCCACCCCGACTGACGTCGTCGGTGTGGGCGTCGGCACCGTCGGCGCCGGCGTCGGCGGCGTCGGCGGGTTCGGCGGGTTCGGCATCGGGCTGCGGGGCGACCACGTCACCGTCGTCGGTGTCGCCGTCGCCCTCGTCGTCCGGTCCTGTGCCCGACGTGGCGATCGGGGCCGGGCGCAGGCGGCTGCGGACCAGGAACGCCACGGCGAGCAGGGCGACGATGACGCTCACCCAGATGTTGATGCGCACGCCGAGGATGAGCGAGGCCTCATCCGAGCGCAGCATCTCGACCCAGAGGCGCCCGATCGCGTAGCCGAGCACGTAGAGGGTGAACAGCTCGCCGGGCCGCAGCTTCCGGCGCCGGTCGAGCCAGACCAGCAGCCCGGCGAGGGCGAGGTTCCAGAGGCCCTCGTACAGGAAGGTCGGGTGGAACGTGGTGGCCGACTCCGACCCGGCCGGGCGGTGCTCGGGGTCGATCTCGAGGGCCCACGGGACCGTGGTGGGCCGCCCGAAGACCTCCTGGTTGAAGTAGTTGCCGAGCCGGCCGATCGCCTGGGCGACCGGGATGGCGGGCGCCACGACGTCGAGCAGCTCGAGCTTCGGGAGGCGCCGGGCCCGGACGACGATCAGGCCGACGACCACGCCGAGGAAGATGCCGCCGGGCACCCCGAGGCCGCCCTGGGTGATCTTGAGGGCCTCGACCCAGTCGTCCTGGTAGGTCTTCCAGTCGGTGGCGACGTGGTAGATCCGGGCGCCGATGACGCCGGCGGGCACCGCCCAGATGGCGATGGCGCCGATGTCGTCGGGGTCGCCGCCGCGCGCCTCCCACCGCTTCGACGAGATGACGACGGCGGCGATGACGCCCAGGGCGATGGCGAGCCCGTAGAGCCGGAAGGGCCCGATCTGGTTGGTCGACGGGCTGGGGATCGAGGCGAGCAAGGCTCCGAGGGGCACGGCACCGGGCTACCACGCGGGCGCGCCGACGCGTGGACGGGCCCGCAGGCGTCCGGCCGACCGCCGTAGCCTCGTCGCCGTGGCCCCCGTCTCGCGCCTCGTGGTGCACCGGCCGTCGCCGGCGCTGCGCCCGCACGTCGCCCGGTACCTGGGCTACGTGGAGGACGGCCACGCGCCCGGCCTGCACCGGGGGCTGCCGTCGGGCTCGCTCACCCTGGCCATCGGCCTCGACGCGCCGCTCGACCTGGCGGCGATGCCGAACGCAGCCCGCGCGCCCGGTCGCCTCGACGCCGCCGTCGGCGGGCTGCACCGGCGACCCGTGCTCATCCGCCACCCGGGCCGCCAGGTCGGCGTGCACCTCGACGTGACGCCGCTGGGCTGCCGGGCGCTGTTCGGCCTCCCCGCGGCGGCGATCGCGGACGAGGTGGTCGGGCTCGACGAGCTCCTGGGACCCGCCGGGCGCGAGCTGGTCGACCGCCTCCGCGCCGCCCCTGGCTGGCCGGCGCGCTTCAGGGTGCTCGACGACGTCCTCGGCCGCCGAGCAGCTGGCGCCGGCGACGCCGCCGACCCGACCGTCGCCCGGGCGTGGCGCCGCCTGGAGGTCACCGGCGGCCGCATCGGCGTCGCCGCGCTGGCCCAGGAGGTCGGCTGGAGCCGCCGGCACCTCACCGCCCGCTTCCAGGCCGAGGTCGGGCTGACCCCCAAGGTGGCCGCTCGGGTGATCCGATTCGAGCGGGTGCGGCGAGCCCTGGCGACCGCCGATCACCCTGCCCTCGCCACGCTCGCCGCGGAGGCCGGCTACGCCGACCAGGCGCACCTCACCCGCGAGTTCGGCGCCTTCGCGGGTTGCTCGCCGCTCGAGTGGCTCGCCACCGACGTGCTCGCCGGGCCGCCGACCGAGGTGGGGGACGAGGAGGAGCCGGCGCGCGCCGCCGCCCGTCGGGCGTGACGGTTCCCATTCGTCCAAGACCCTGGACCGCCGCCCGGGCACGATGGAGCCGACCCACCACCGACCCGGAGGAGCGACCCGATGCCCGAACCGGCCCCGACCGCGTGGCCCTGCCTGTCCTACGACGACGCCCGCGCCGCCATCGCGTTCCTGGTGGACGCGCTCGGGTTCGAGGCGACCGCCGTGTACGGCGAGGACCCGGACGGCGTGGTGCACCACGCCGAGCTCCGCTGGCCGCTGGGCGGTGGCGTGATGCTCGGCTCGACATCGACGTCGAGCCTCCCGATCCCCGCCGGCACCGGGGCGGTGTACCTCGTCACCGACGACCCCGACGCCGCCCTCGCTCGTGCCCTGGCCGCCGGGGCCGAGGTCGTCCGGGACATCCGCGACGAGGACTTCGGCTCCCGCGACTTCATCGTGCGCGACCCCCAGGGCGTGCACTGGAGCCTCGGGACGTACCGGGGCCACGCCGGCGACTGACGGCGACTGACGGGCCGGCGAGGCCCGCGCCGACCTACCAGGCCCGGCGGCCGGCGAAGGCCAAGACGCGGGTCTGGGCGTCGGCGTCGGGCGGCGGGTCGAGCGCCGGCCCGAAGGCGCCCGGGCTGCGCATGGCCTCGGCCATCTGCTCGTCCATCTGCCGCATGGCGGCGTCGAGGGCCTCGACGTCGTCGTCGGGGATGCGGTCGTCGACGCCGGTGGCCCGGGCGAGGTCCCAGCGGTGCACGATCAGGTCGAGGGAGAGGAACCGGTCCGCGGCCGCCTCGAAGGTCGAACGACCGGCGAAGCCGTCGAACTCCACGGTGGCCAGCTCGGGGTCGTCGAGGGCGGCCTGCGTCTGGTCCCGGGCTGCGACCCACGCGCCGAGCGGGTCGTCGGCGACGGCGGGGCCGGGCGCCAGCTCGCGCCCGACCAGCTGGGCAAAGGTCCCCTGGGCGCCGATCACGTGGTCGACGACGGCGCGGGCGTCCCACTCCGGGCAGGGCGACGGCGCGCTCCACCGGTCGTCGGGGACGGCGGCGACCGTCTCGGTGAAGGCGGCGGCGCGGCGGCGGTAGCGGTCGGCCATCGTCTCGTCGGTCATGGGCGCATGGTCGCACCCGCGCCGCCGGGCTGCACGGCCCACGGCGACCTCGAGACGCAGCTCTCGTCGGACGTCAGTCGAAGGGGGCGCCGGCGAGCTCGGGACGGTCGCCGTTGGCCAGGAGGACGAAGCGGTGCCGGCGGCCGAACCGGTGCGACGGGTCGTACCAGCGGGCGCGGTAGTGGTGGTGCCCGGCGTCGTCGGCGCCGAGGTGCGAGACCTCCACGGCCCACCCCTGGTCGTCGGCCGGGATGCCACCGGCGACGGCCGGCGCCCACGTGGCGCCGTCGTCGTCGGACGCCTCGACGCGCACCAGCGGCTCGTGCCACCGCAGACCGGCGGGCTCGACGTCGACCCAGGCCTGCTCCCAGTGGCCGTCCTCCTCCGCCGTCGGGTCGGTGAAGGTCGCCTTGCCGGTGAACCGCCGATCCGGGCCCTCGACCGCCGGCGGGTGCGGCAGGTAGCGGTGCGACGCCAGGTCCCACCGCCGCTCGGCCTCGACGTCGGCGAACGTGCCGGCGCCGACGGTGGCCTCGGCCAGCCGGCGGGCGTGGGCGGCGAGGAACGGCTGGGTGTTGGGGCCGTACAGGGTGTGGCCGCCCTCGTAGTACTGACGGCGGTACTCCTCGGCCGTGGTCACGTAGCCCCAGTACTCGTTGACGACCGACGACACCACCACGCGGCCGATGCCACGGTCGGCCACGGCGTCGGCCACCGCCGCCCCGATGCGCCGCCCCGACTCCACGGTGATCTCGAACGGCAGGCCCACGAGCACGGCGTCGCCGATGCGCAGCGCCTGCACGGCCAGCACGCGCGGGAAGCTGCGCGTGGGCGTGAAGAAGGGCTGCAGCCACCGGCTCCCGATCACCCACTTCTCGCCCTGCGGGTTGTCGGTCCCCCACCGCTTCGGCATCCCGGCACGGAACGGCGGGATGCGGTGGATCACCGGCGTGAGGTTCTCGGTGGCCCCGGCGACGAGCGCGGCGCCGACGGCGGGGCGGTCGGGCAGCTCGACCCCGTCGACCACGCGGTCCACGTCGAGGTCGACCTCGCGGAGGCCGGCGTCGAGCGGGACCCGATCGGCGAGCTCCGCGCCGAGCCGCTCGTGGAGGGCGGCGGCCTCGGCCCCGATGCCGCACCCGATCCGGCGGGCCTCGCGATGGCCGGCCAGGCCGGGTCGGAGCGCGGGGGCGACGTCGGCGTGGGTGCCCTCCATGGCGCCGACCACCGGCCGCACGCCGTGGGCGGTCTCGATGCGGTGCCGCAGCTCGCCCACCAGGTAGGCCCACACGTCGGCGTTGTACTCGTGGGCGTGCTGCGAGACGCCGGTGCCGTGGACCGAGAAGACGACGGCAGCGCCGAGCGGCTCGGTGCCGCCGTCGTCGGTCACCCGGTCGACGCGGAGGAGGTGCAGCAGCGGGTTCACCGCCACCCACTTCCGCTGCGGGTCCCGGCGCTTGTCGGTGACGGTCGCGTTCTGCACGTGCGGGTCGTGGGAGCGGTTGCGGGTCAGGCCCCAGACCTCGGTGCTGCCGAGGGCGGCGCGCGCCGGCACCCGGGTGTCGTGCGCCTCGATGACCGCCCCGGCGATGCGGTCGACCAGGAACTGGGTCCACGCCGGGTCGAAGCCGCCTCGGTTCGACGCGTGCCGGTTGTAGAAGTCGGTCCCGAGGAACTGGCCGGGACCGGCGTGGGTGTGCGTGGCACCGATCCAGACGCCGGCGAGGGGGATGTCGGTGCGATCGGCGACGGCCTCGGCCACGAGGTGCTGCAGCACCGACGACCCGCCCAGGAGGTCGAGCTGGACGAGCGCGATCGACGACCGCCCCGACCGGAGGTAGGTGACGCGGGCGCGCAGGCGCGTGCGGAAGCCGTTGCCGTCGTGGGCGTTGGCCGAGTAGCCGGCCTTCGGCATGCCGGGTGGTGGCGTGATGTCGACCTCGGCCACGCCGGCGAGGAGGCGGTCGACCTCGGGCAGCGGCACGGGCGGTCGCGGCCGCACGCCGAACCGGCTGCGCTTGGACGTCCCGTCCGTGAACGGCGCCAACGGCGACCGCCTCGTCTCGCTGCTGCCGGCACCCATCGCGGACTCCCCTGGCCTCGGAACCCGAGGACCCTAGGTCGCGCGCCGGCGCCCGGCGCCGCCCGCCCCGAGGTGGCCTGCGCCGACCGGCGGGCGCTAGTGAGGGGGTCGTGTCCGTCGTGCTGACCCCGTCGACCCGCTCGCAGCGCGCCCGGCTGCAGCGGCTCGGGCTGCTGTTCCTCCTCGCCGCCCTTCCCGTCGCCGCCGTCCTCGTCGTCATCATCGGGTGGTGGGTGGCCGCGCTCTACGTCGTGGTGCAGACCGGCGTCCTGCTCTTCGGCGTCCGACAGCAGCGGACGTCCGTCCTCCGCATCGATGACGCCGGCCTGCAGTACGAGGCCGGGACCTTCGTGCTGCGCGCCGCCTGGGCCGACGTCGAGAAGGTCGCGCGGGCGACGCTCCCGACGGGCGAGACGAACGCCCTCGTGCTCGGGCGCTCGGGGCTGCGCTGGACCCACACGCCACAGGTCCGCCAGCAGGTGGCCCAGCGCGGCTGGGACCGCATCATCCCGATCGACGAGTTCGAGCCGGGCTGGCCCCAGGGCCCGCTGGGCGACGCCGTGCGCACCCACCGCCCGGATCTGCTCGCCCGCTGAGCGGCCACCGGTACCGCCGACGCCCTCGGATCGGCGGCCGAGCGGTCAGCCGGTCAGCGGGTCAGCGGCGGACCGCCTCCACCTCGCCCTCGGCGGCGGTGAGCAGGAGGCGGTCGCCCTCGATGGCGATGGTCGGGCTCGCGCCGAGGAGCTCGGCCAGGCGGGCGTCCTGGGCCATCAACGCCTCACCGTCGGCCCCGGCGCAGGCCATCTTCGTGCTGAGGAAGCCGCCGGCGAGCAGGCGGTCGCCGTCGATCGACGCGTCGGCGCTGCCGCCGTTGCACCCCGTGTAGGCGACGCGCCCCTCGACCTCGGTGTCGAGGACCGGGGCGGCGCCGTTGCGCGCCGGCAGCGGGGCGGCCCCGTCGATCCCCACGATCTCCCAGCGCGAGCCCCACAGCGCCGCGGCACCGGGCGAGCCCGACGTCCCGCCACCGTCGCCGCCCAGCGGGCCGCCGGCGCCGCCGTTCGGCTCCACCGGGATCGGGCCCTCGGGCACGGTCCCAGATCCCGGGTCGGGCAACGTGGGGTCGTCGGGGTCCTGCGGCATCGTCGGGCTGCTGACCGGGTCGTCGGGGCTCCCCGGCACCGTCGTCCCGCCCGGGCCACCGCTCGCCGCCGAGGCCATCACCGTGCCGCCCCGTCCGCTCAGCGTCAGCCGATCGCCGTCGACCGACATCTCGGGCCCGGCGAGGAGGAACTCCGCCATCCACGCGTCG
>DATAGR010000515.1:0-9100 GCA_036263575.1 Aquihabitans sp.
TCACGTGACGTCGGCCATGACGAACGGCGGGTTCTTCAGGTGGGTGATCGTCGGTTGCGGGCCGACGACGTCGGTGGCCATCTCGAAGGCGTCGTTGAGCGTCGACGCCGACTTGAAGCCGAGCCGCCCGACCGCCTTGTCGTCGCCGCCGACGATGATCACGCGGCCGAGGTGGGCGAGGGCGTGCGAACCCCAGTACCACATGTAGAAGGGGTGGACGCCGTGGTAGGCGTAGCTCGTCCGGTAGAGGTGGCGGTACCACTCGTCCTCGGCGAACTGCTGCTCCCACTTGGCCTCGATGACCTTCGGGTCGGTGCTGTCGGACAGCACCTGCTCGAAGAAGTCGATGTAGCTCGGGTGGTGCACGGGGTGGAACTCCCACGGCGTGGGGTGGGTCATGATCAGCACCCCGCCCTCGCGCACGAGGGGCCGGCCCCGGTACATGTTGAAGAAGTAGCCGAGCCCCAGGCACATGACCAGGATCGGGTTCATGATCGAGTTCACGTTGTAGGGGCAGATGTACGGCAGCCCCATCGTGAGGATGTCGGTCTGGCCCTCGACCGCCACCAGGTGCTGGTCGAAGCAGCCCTGCAGGGTGCGCTCGTGCACCGGCTCGATGGCCCCGGCCTGCACCGACGTGACGCCGTAGGGCGCCCGGTGGGCCTGGAAGATCTTGCGCTTGCTCGGGCCCGACAGGCGCTTGAGGCCCTGCTGCATGCCGATGAAGGTGACGCGGTCCCGGGCCGACCACTCCCACTCCCGCTTGGCCAGCACCGACATGGTGCCCTCCTGGCCGAACGTGTCGTTGTTGATCGTGGTCTCGATCTGGAACACCTTCACGCCGGCGTCGGCGATCACCTGGCCCATGCGCCAGTTGCTGTGGTGCAGCTCCGAGTTGTGGCGGTCCATGAAGCTCTTGGAGTGCTCCATGGTGCGCACGTTGTGGTGGTGCTTGATCGACCGGTAGCTGGCCAGGCCGGTGGCGGTGCTCTTGTGGCCGCCGTCCATGGAGACGATGTTGATGTTGACGTAGATCAGCAGGTCGCTCTCGGCGGCGCGCTTGTTGATCTCCACCTCCTCGCCGTGCGGCGTGGTGCCGAGGAAGGCGAGGTTGTCGGGGTCCTCGGCGTCGTGGGTGTAGAGCGCGCCCTGCGGGGCGAAGGCGTCGTAGACGCGGTCGCCGACGGCGTGGCGGAGCTCGTCCTCGGTCATGCGCCGGTGCAGGGCGAGGGCGGCGATGAGGTGGACGTCGTCGACGCCGGCGGCGGCGGCGAGGTCGAGCACCTGCTCGATGATCCGCTGGCGGATGTCGGGCCGCTTCATCGGCGGCAGCGGCAGGGACACGTCGTCGAACGCGATCGTGAGCTTCATGCCCGGCCGCAGCAGGTCGGCCAGCGGCGCCATCTCGAGCGGGTGGGCGAGGGCGTCGGCGATGGCGCCCTCGACGTCGTCGAGCGGCTCGAGCGGCTCGCCCGGGTACACGACCCGGCTGCGCCCGGCGGGCAGCTTCTCGAGCCGGAACCCCTCGCCGTGGTGGAAGAGGATCGGGGGCGTCGACCGGTCGACGTCGAGCACGAATCCGGGACGGGGCATCAGCGGTGCTCCTGCTTCGGGGCGGTCATCGGTTGGCCTTGCGGAGGTCGAAGGCGATGCGCACGGCGCCGCGGGCGCCGGCGTTGGCGGCGTGCTCGATGGCCTCGGTGTAGCGGCCGAGGGGGTACGTGGCGCTGAGCAGCCGCTCGAGCCCGGCGTCGGCCACCAGCGGGACGGCCCGCTCGAAGTCGGGACGGGTGTAGGCGTAGCAGCCTCGGATGGCCGTCTCGCGGTGCCAGAGGGTGGTGAGGTCGAGGGTGGTGTGGCCGGGCATGCCGACCACGAGCACCTCGCCGCCCGGCGCCACGACCTGGAGGGCCTGGGCCAGGCTGGCCTCGCTGCCGACGCAGTCGACCACGAGGTCGACGCCGTCGGTGAGCTGGCCGCCGTCGAGCACGAAGGCGCCGGTGAGGCTGCGGACCAGTCCGCCGAGCTCACGGGGGGCGACGACGCGATCGGCGCCGAGGCTCGTGGCCAGCGACTTCTGGTGGGCGTACTTGCCGGTGGCGACGAGCGTGGCGATGGACGCCTCCGCCTCGAGGGCGGCGATGGTGAGGAGGCCGAGGGCGCCGGTGCCGATCACGGCCACGGTCTCGAGCGGACCACGAGCGGCGACGGTCCGGGCCGCGTGCACCGCGCACGCGGTGGGCTCGACCAGGACCGCGGCCTCGTCGGTGAGGCCGTCGGGCACGTCGAGGAGCTGGCTGGTGTGGGCGACCATCGAGCCCGACCAGCCGCCGCCGGTGTCCTCGCAGTACCCGCTCTGGAGGCCGGGCTCGAGGTGGCCGAACGCGATGCGGCCGCAGTGGTTCGTGCGGCCGGCGGCGCAGGCCCGGCACGGCGGGTCGATGCCCCGGGTGGTGCAGTTCAGTACCGGCACGAGCACGACCCGCCGGTCGTCGTCGAGGCGGCCAACGACCTCGTGGCCGGGGGTGAACGGGAACGACACGATGGGGTCGAAGTAGCGGCTGGAGCGACCGTCGATCGTGGCCAGGTCGGAGCCGCAGATGCCGGCGAGCAGTGGGCGGAGGCGCACCCAGTCCGGTCCCGGCAGGTCGGGTTCGTCGACGTCCTTCAGCCGCAGCGGGCCGACGGCTGCGCCCCTGCCGGGGACGACCTTGCCGGCGACGGCGGCGGCCACGTAGCGGCCGGCCTTGCGCTCGAAGCGCAGCGCCTTCACCGGGGGGCCGCCTTGGTGGTGGCCCGGCGGGGCGCCAGCGGGATGGGGGAGGGGGAGAACCCGGGCGCCTTCGCCCACTGCTCGATCAGCCAACCCCGCTTGCGGGCGAGGGTGGCGAGCTTGGTCTCGGGGTTGACCGCCACCGGGAAGCCGACGACCTCGAGCATGGGGAGGTCGTTGGAGGAGTCGGCGTAGGCGACCGCCTCGGCGAGGTCGAGGTCGTTGGTGGTGGCGTAGTCGAACAGCGCCGAGGCCCGGCTCTCGCCCGTGGGCGGGACGTCGAGCATCTGGCCGTTGTATCGACCGTCGGGTCCGACGTCGAGGCGGGCCGAGACGATGTCGTCGAAGAGCGGCCGCAGCGGCTCGACCACGAAGTCGAGGGCGCCGGTGATGAGCACGGTGCGGTGGCCGAGGGCGCGGTGCTCGCGCACCCGGCGGATGGCGGCCGGGAAGCTCTTGGTGAGGATGAGCTGCGACATCATCTCGGCCGAGTCCTCGCGGATCTGCTCCACCGGGGCGCCCTCGTAGCGCCGGTAGAACGAGCGGAGGAAGTCGCTGCGGTCGACGCGGTCCATGCGCAGCAGCGCCGGGCCCTCGCCGATCAGCTTCATCGCCAGCTTCAGCTTGTCGTCGCGGTCGAGGCGCCGAGAGGCGAGCCAGGCGTAGCTGGTGACGACGTTCGACGCGATGAGCGTGTTCTCGAGGTCGAAGGCGGCGAGGTGGCGCTCGGGGGAGAGGACCTGGCGGCGGAGGCGCACCGAACGGGACTCGCCCTTGCCGCGCGTGCCGTCGGTCCGCACCCGGGCGTGCTGCACGACCGACGGGAGGTGGATCTGGTGGACGTAGTGGTCCCAGTCCACGATGCGCGGGTCCATGCCGAACTCGAGCTGGTCGGCGGGGTCCATCGAGGCGTGGAGGGCGAGCAGGTGGTCCACCCCGTAGATCGCCTCGCACGCCGTGTAGGCGCCGTAGAGCTCGACGTAGGTGAGGGCGCGGGTGACGGTGTCGCGCTGCTCCTCCACCTTCGCCGACCACTCGGCCTGCTTGCCGCGCAGCGGCAGGGCGCCGATGGTCTTCTCCGTGCGCTCGAGCAGGGACTTGGCCCGGTTCAGCTGCTTCTCGACGCGGTGGCGGGTGGTGTAGCCCCAGTCGGGCACGGCGATGGGCTGGCCCTCGGCGTCGTAGAGCGGGTGCTCGCTGAACCAGGTCTGCACGAGGTCGACGAGGCGCTCGTACTTGAGCGGGTTCGCCGAGCCCGACGCCACCTGGACGATGTCGGGCGAGCCGTCCTCGTTCACCGGGCCGCGGGCGGCCACGCCGATGATGGCGCCCACCACGAGGTCGACGGGGATGACGTCGACGGTGCCCTCGGGGACCCCGGGGAACTCCTTCAGCAGGCCGCGGGCGTAGGAGATGATCACCGGCTCGGCCATGCGGAAGCCGCGGATCCAGCCCGGCACGGGCTCGGACCAGGCCGACTCGATGATCGCCGGCCGCACGATCGACACCGGCACGTCGCCGCGGTTCTCGCCGAGGGCCCGCTCGCCGAGCGCCTTGGTCATCGCGTAGGCGTCGGGCCAGCCGAGCGACGCGGCGCGGGAGCGCCCGGCCTCGACGAGCTGGTCCTTGACCCACGCCTTGCGGATGTCCTCGCTCTTGGCGGTGAGCAGCGGGGTGCCGGCGCCGCCGAGCTCCTCGCGCGCCTCGGCCATGAAGCGGGTGAGGCGCTCGGGGTCGCGGCTGGCGGCCTCGGCGTCGGCGCGGACCCGGCGGGCGCTGTCGACCTCGCGGGACCAGTCGACGTCGATCCAGAACGGGCTCTCGTCGACCCGGACCTCGGGGGCGTCGCCGCGCCGGCTCCCGGCCACGTAGCAGGTCGAGACGGCGACGAGGTGGGGCGTGACGCCGAGGTCCTGCAGGGTGCGGGCGATGCGGGTGGGGCCGAGGAGGTTGACCTCGACCGCGAGGTCGATGGGGGAGTCGAAGCTGACCGTGGCCGCCGAGTGGATCACGACGTCGCACGACGCGAACGCGGCCCGACCCTCGTCGGAGAGGCCCAGCCCGTCGGTGCCGACGTCGCCCTCGACCACCTGCACCCGGCGGGCGACCAAGTCGTCGAACGCGGCCTTGCCGTCGCGCCCGCCGCCCAGCTCGGTGCGCAGGCGGTCGAAGCAGTTGTTCTTGAAGATCTCCCGGGCGGCACGCTGCTGGACCGACCGCATGCGGCCGGCTCGGATCAGCAGCACGAGCTCGCAATCGGGGACCGACCGGAGGAGGCGTTCCACGAGGGCGGTGCCGAGGAAGCCGGTGGACCCGGTGACGGCGATGCGCTTCCCGGCGAGGTCGTCGGCGATCACGTAGGGTTGTCTACCAGATGGTAGAGAGCCGCGCCGCCACGTTGGACGCCCCGTCCACCACCGACCCGTCCGCCGGTCGGACGATCGCCCCCGACGGCCGCAGCACGCGCGTCCGGATCCTCGACACCGCCCTCGAGGCCTTCGCCGAGCGGGGCGTCGAGGCCACCTCGCTCGACTCGCTCGCCGTCGAGATCGGCGTCCGCAAGCAGACGATCCTCTACTGGTTCCCGTCCAAGGAGCAGCTGCTCCTCGGGGTCGTCGACCACGCCGTGGCGTCGCTCGGCACGCGCCTCTCCGTGGCGGCGATCGCCGCCCGCACCAGCCGGCTCGGCAGCTCCCCGGGGCTCGACGACCGCGTGGTCGCCGTCGTCGACGCCACGTTCCGCCTCGGCACCACCCACCCCGAGCTGCTCGCCGTGGTGCGGGAGGTCGCCCGTGTCGGCCCGCCCGCCTCGACCCGGCTCGCGGCCGCCGTCGAGCCGCTCGTCGACGCCGCGGTGGCCGCCCTGCCGCCGGGTACCGACCGCGCTCGCACCCACCGGGCACTGCTGGCGGCGGGGGCGCGCGTCGTCGGCATGGCCACCGAGGCCGAGGTGCGGGCCGACCTGGGGCTGGCGCCCGACCTGGCGTGGCTTCGCGCCCGCCGGCGGTCGCTGATCGACTCGCTGGTGGACGCCCTCCGCTGAGGCCGGCCCGGCCGGACCGGCCCCGATCGGACCGGCTCGGCTCAGCGCAGGCGGCGGTGGGGCGACCGGTGGGCGTGGCGGGCGAGGGCGAGGGCCACGATCTCGTCGATCAGCTCGGCGTAGGGCAGGCCGGTGGCTTCCCACAGCGACGGGAACATCGAGTACGGCGTGAAGCCCGGCATCGTGTTGATCTCGTTGAAGAGCAACCCGCGCCCGTCGGCCTCGTAGAAGAAGTCGGCCCGGGCCAGGCCGTCGCAGCGGAGCGCCCGGAACGCCTGCACGGCCATGGTGCGGGCCTCCTCGAACACCTCGGGCGGCAGGTCGGCGGGGATCACCATCTTGGCGGCGCCGTCGACGTACTTGTCGTCGTAGTCGTAGAACTCGCCGCCCGGCACGATCTCGCCGGGCACCGAGGCCCGGGGCGACTCGTTGCCGAGCACGCCGACCTCGATCTCTCGTGCCGTCACGGCCTCCTCGACCACGGCCCACTCGTCGAACGACGTGGCCTCGGCGAGGGCGGCACGAAGGGCGTCGGGATCGCCGGCCTTGCTCACCCCCACCGACGAGCCCATGTTGGCGGGCTTCACGAACACCGGCCACCCGAGCTCGTCGCCGACCCGGGTCACGAAGGCGTCGTCGACGTCGGTGTCGCGCACGGCGAGGTAGCGCACCATGGGGAGTCCGGCGGCCGTGGCGACCGCCTTCGACATGACCTTGTCCATGTTCGCCGCAGAGCCGAGCACCCCGCTGCCCGCGTAGGCGACCCCGGCCAGCTCCAGCAGGCCCTGGACGGTGCCGTCCTCGCCTCGTGGTCCGTGCAGGATGGGCAGCACCACGACCTGCTGGCCGGGTCGCACGGGCAGCACGCTCGCCTGCGGCACGAGGTCGGTCCCGCCGGCATCGAGGGCGTCGGGGAGGGCGTCGCCGCCGGCGGCGAGGGCGGCGATGGTGGCGTCGCTGCGGAGCCAGCGCCCGTCCGGGGTGATGGCGACCGGCTCGACCTCGTAGCGGCTGGTGTCGATCGCCCGCAGGACGTGCGCCGCCGACACGCGGGAGACGTCGTGCTCGGCCGACTGCCCGCCGTAGAGGAGGACCAGGCGGACGGGGGGCGTGCCGGACATGGCGGTCGAGTGTAGGAGGGGTGCCTCGGGTGCCCCGTGACCCGCCGGGTGCCCGGTACGGTCGGCGGCCATGCGCTTCACCACCGCGGAGCTGGCCGCCGCCACCGGAGGCGAGGTGTTCGGGCGGCCCGCCGAGGTCGACGGCGCGTCGATCGACTCGAGAGCCGTGGCCCCCGGCCAGCTGTTCGTGCCGCTCGTCGCCGAGCGCGACGGCCACGACTTCATCGGCGCCGCCGTGCGCGCCGGCGCCCCGGCCTACCTCACGTCCGGCCCGATCGAGGCGGCGACGGCCGTCCGGGTGGCCGACACGGCCGAGGCCCTCACGGCGGTCGGCCGCTACGCCCGGTCGCGCCTCGAGGGCCCGGTCGTCGGCATCACGGGCAGCGTGGGGAAGACCTCGCTCAAGGACCTGCTCGCCTCGGTCGGCGCGACGACGTGGCGGACGGCGGCCAGCGTCGGCTCGTTCAACAACGAGCTCGGCGTGCCGCTCACCCTCGCCAACGCCGCCGACGACACCGAGCTCGCGGTGGTCGAGATGGGCGCGCGCGGCCGGGGCCACATCGCCAAGCTGTGCGCCGTCGCGCAGCCGACCGTCGGCATCGTCACGGTCGTGGCCGGCGCCCACCTCGAGCTCTTCCGCACCCTCGACGAGGTCGCCATCGCCAAGTCGGAGCTGGTCGCCGCCCTCCCGGCCACGGGCACGGCCGTCCTCAACGCCGACGACGCACGGGTCGACGCCATGGCAGCGGCCACTGCGGCCACCGTCGTGCGCTTCGGCCGCCACGGCGGCGACGTGCGCGCCGAGGACGTCACGCTCGATGACGACCTGCGGGCCCGGTTCGTGCTGCGCAGCCCGTGGGGGAGCGCGGCGGTGCACCTGGGGGTGGCCGGCGAGCACCAGGTGACCAACGCCCTCGGTGCGGCCACCGCCGCCCTGGCCCTGGGGGCGCCGGTCGAGGCCGTGGCCGAGGGCCTGGCGGGAGCCCGGTTGTCGGCCATGCGCATGGACCTGATCACCTTGGCCGACGGCGTGCGCGTGCTCGACGACGCCTACAACGCCAACGTGGCGTCGATGCTGGCCGCGCTCGACGCCCTCGCCGCCGTGCCGGCGGAGCGCCGCTTCGCCGTGCTCGGCACCATGGCCGAGCTCGGCGACGACGCCGAGGCCGCCCACCTCGAGGTCGCCGACGCGGCCGCCGCACGGGAGATCACCGTCGTGGCGGTGGCCGAGGACCGGTACGGGGCGGCCGGCGGCGACGTGGTCGACGGGCCCGAGGAGGCGGTGGCCCGGCTGGCGGCCGCCGGGCTCGGCCCGGGCGACGTGGTGCTCGTGAAGGCCAGCCGCGCCGCCCGGCTCGAGCGGGTCGTCGCCGCGCTACGCGAGCGCTGACGATCACCACGACGGGACGGGGCGACGCGTCCGAGGTCGAAAACGGTCAAAAGGCGTTGTGGTGCACCGCGAAGGTGTGAGAGGGTGTCGCCAATCGAGCTGGAGGGACCGCCCGCCGTCCAGCTCGTCAGCCGGGTCGGCCGCTCAGCGGCCGGCCCGGTTCCACGTCCGGCCGGCGGCAACGGGCGCTCGGCCGTCGGGGTCCAGGTCGGCGTAGGCGGCCAAGGCGACGGCCACCAGCGCGCCGGCCACCACCACCGGCTCGATGCCGAAGCGCTCCATGGCCCAACCCCCGGCCAGGCCGCCGAAGGGCACCACCCCGCCGAAGCCCATGATCCAGAGGGCCATGACCTTGCCCCGCACGGCGTCGGCGAGGCCCTGTTGGAGCACGGTCGAGAGCGACGTGATCACGCCGAAGTACACCGAGCCGAGCACGAGGATGGCCACGTAGGCCGGTGCGGCGGCGCGCAGGGATCCGAACACGACGAGCATGGCGGCGAACGCCAGGAGCCCGAGCCGGGTGAGCCGGGGCTTGGACGACGCCGCGAACACGGTGCCGATCGACAGCGCGCCGATGACGGCGCCGAGGCCGAAGCAGGCGTACAGGGCGCCGTACGCCGAGCTCTTGGTGTCGATGTCGAGGTGGTCGCCGGCGATCTTGGGCAGCTGGGTGACGAACGGCAGGCACAGGAACGAGAACGTGGCGATCACCACCAGGCACTGGCCCACGACCCGGTCGGCACGGGCCACCCGCACGCCCTCGAGCAGGCGGT
>DATAGR010000516.1:0-1951 GCA_036263575.1 Aquihabitans sp.
GCCGCCTGCGACGCCCGCTTCGGCAGCACCCAGCCGGGCCGCACGAAGTGGCAGGTGTAGCCGGCCGGGTACTTGCGCAGGTAGTCCTGGTGCTCCTCCTCGGCGCGCCAGAACGGGCCGGCCGGCTCCACCTCGGTGACGACCTTCCCGGGCCACAGGCCGGACGCGTCGACGTCGGCGATGGTGTCGAGCGCGACGCGCCGCTGCTCGTCGGTGGTGTAGTAGATCGCCGACCGGTAGCTGCGCCCGACGTCGTTGCCCTGGCGGTTCCGGGTCGACGGGTCGTGGATCTGGAAGAAGAACTCCAGGATCTCGCGGTAGGAGATCACCGACGGGTCGAACACGACCTCGACCGCCTCGGCGTGGTCGCCGTGGTTGCGGTAGGTGGCATCGGGGGTGTCGCCGCCGGAGTAGCCGACCTGCGTCGAGATCACGCCCGGCCGTGCGCGCAGGAGCTCCTGCGCGCCCCAGAAGCAGCCGCCCGCGAGGATCGCCGTCTCGGTGGTCATCGTGTGCCTTCCTCTCGTCGGTACACCGGGGTCAACTCCCCGGACCTGGCCGGTGTTCCGGCCCGGTCCGCTACCGGAACCAGGACCGCTTGCGCGGCGCCGTCCGGCGCCTCCCGCGCAGGGCCCGCACGGCGCCGAGCCCGACCGCGCCGGCGGCCACCCACGGCCCGACCACGACCACGGGGTCGAGCACCTGGTGCCGGTCGGCGCGGTGGCCCGCGGTGCGCGAGCGGACGCCGTGGCGCCGGAGCTCGGCCACGACGCCGGTCTGGGTGACCGGCTGGTCCGGGCGCAGGGAGACCAGCGAGGCGAGGTGGTGCTCGACGGCGTCGATGCGGTCGGCGAGCATCAGCAGCAGCCAGTGCGCGGCCCGGGCCTCGCTGTAGCGGCGGTAGGACAGCCGCCGGACCACCCCGGACAGGCCCTTCGGCGGGCAGGTGGTGCCGAACACCGGGGTGAGGAAGGCGTGTTCGATCGAGCGCTCGCGCGGGAACGTCTCCGGCTGGCGGTCCGGGAACTCCCAGTGCGCCCCGGTGAGGTCCTTCTGGTACTGCAGCTTCGGCACCGACGGGCGGTCGGCGGGGTCGAGGTCGGCGCCCCAGCCGGGGATGCGGGCGCGCAGCTGGTCGCTGGACTCCGCGGCGGGGCGGCGGTGCGGGGTGTAGGCCACGGGGGGTGCCTCCTCCGGGCGGTCCGGCGTCGAGGGGTGCGGGGTCGGGAGCTGCGGGGTCACGGGACGACCAGCGTCTTGATGCAGTCGTCGAGCTTCGCCGAGAACGTGTGGTACGCCTCGGCGATGTGCTCGAGCGGCACGCGGTGGGTGACGATGTCGCTGGGCACCAGGTAGCCGTTGCGGACGTGCTCGACCAGCCGGGGCCACTGCCGCTTCACCGGGGTCTGGTTCATGTGCAGCGACAGGCCCTTGTTCATGGCGTCGCCGAACTTGACCGCGCTGAAGATGGGGCCGTAGGCGCCCACCACCGAGATGGTGCCGCCCTTGCGGACCGAGTCGATCGCCCAGTTCAGCGCGATCGGCGAGCCGCCCTGCAGCTTCAGCTTGGTCGCCGTGACGTGCTGCAGGAGGTTGCCGTCGGCCTCGGCGCCCACCGCGTCGATGGCCACGTCGGCGCCGAGGTGGTCGGTGATCCGCTTGAGGAGGACCACGACGTCGTCGTGCTCCGCGAAGTTGTACGTCTCCGCGTGGGCGAACGTGCGCGCCTTCTCGAGGCGGTAGTCCAGGTGGTCGATGACGATCACCCGGCCGGCGCCCATCAGCCACGCCGACTTCGCCGCGTAGAGCCCCACCGGCCCGGCCCCGAACACCACCACGACGTCGCCCTCGACGATGTCGCCGAGCTGCGCGCCGAAGTAGCCGGTGGCGCAGGCGTCGGTGAGCAGCACGGCGTCCTCGTCGCTCATCCAGTCCGGGATGAGCGACGGGC
>DATAGR010000517.1:0-2987 GCA_036263575.1 Aquihabitans sp.
AGGTCCAGGAACGGGACGGCGTCGAAGGCCTCCGGGCCCAGGACCCCGGCGCCCGACCAGGTGCCGGCGTCGAGCAGCTCGAGGGCGACGACCGGGTTCACCGCCGTCTGCCAGACGACGGCCTGCGACCCGTACTCGGCCATGGACCACTCGTTGTCGACCACGTGGTACAGGTACGTCTCGAGGGGCCGGCCGTCGGTGCCGGTGCCCGTGACCCAGGTGCCGGCGCAGGTGCGCCCGGTCATGCGGTCGCCCAGGGTGGCGGGGTCCGGGAGGCAGGCGGCGACGACGTCGCGCGGCGACACGGAGGTGCCCCGCACGGACACGGGATCGGTGCGGTCGAGGCCGAGCTTGTGGAGCGTCCGCAGGACGTCGATGAACTCGTCGCCGAGGCCGTACTTGAACGTGCACCGCCGGGCCTCGACCCACCGGGGCACCAGGAGGACCTCCTCGTGCTCCACGTTCACGCACTCGACGGGGCCGATGCCCTCCGGGAAGTCGAAGACCTCGGCGCCGCTGAACGGCTCGGTCGTGTACCAGCCCCGATCGGCCTCCCACACGACCGGCGGGTTGAGGCACTCCTCGATGGTCGTCCAGATCGAGAAGGTCGGGGCGAAGGCGTGGCCGGCGACGACGAGGTCGGCGCCGTCGCGGATGCCCACCTCGTCGATGGCGTCGAAGAGGTGGTCCGCGGCGTAGCGGGCGAACACGTCGGAGAGGCCGGGCTCGACCCCCATGCCGACCAGCGCCACCCGGCCGCTCGCCTCCCACTCGGCGGCCTTGGCGAACTGCTCGTCGCCGAGCTTCACACCGGTCTGGGTGTGGGGCGCCTCGGGGTGCGGCGTCGACAACGACATCGCCATGTCGAGGTAGTGCGTGCCGGCGGCGAGGGCGGCGTCGAACAGCGGCATCACGAACCGCGGCTCGGTGGCGTTCACGAGCACGTCGGCGCGCTCGGCCTCGAGCAGCGCCTGCACCGAGGCGCGGTCGGACGCGTCGACCGCGACGCCGTGCCCGCGCTCGCCGAAGGCGGCCGCCGCCGCGCCGGCCCGGACCGGGTCGAGGTCGGCGACCACGAGGCGCTCGACGAAGGACCGGCGGGCCGCGATGCGAGCCAGGGCGTTGCCGACGCCGCCGGCGCCGACGAGCACGACGCGCATCAGAAGGCCGACATCACGTGCTTGATGCGCGTGTAGTCCTCGAGGCCGTACCTGCTGAGGTCCTTGCCGGTGCCGGAGTGCCCGAAGCCGCCGTGGGGCATCTCGGCCACGAGCGGGATGTGGGTGTTGATCCAGACGCACCCGAAGTCGAGGCGGCGCGAGACCCGGAGCGCCCGCCCGTGGTCGGTGGTGAAGATGCTCGACGCCAGCCCGTACTCGGTGCCGTTCGCCCACGCCACGGCCTCGTCCTCGTCGGAGAACCGCTGCACGGTGATCACCGGCCCGAAGACCTCCTGCTGGACGAGCTCGTCGTCCTGGCGGAGCCCGCCGATCACGGTCGGCGCGTAGAAGTACCCGACGTCGCCCACCCGGCTGCCGCCGGCGAGGACCTCGGCGTGCTCGGGCGCCCGCTCGACGAACCCCGACACCCGCTCGAGCTGCGTCGCGTTGTTGAGCGGCCCGTAGTCGGCGCCGTCGTCGGACGGGGGCGCCGTCGTGGTGCCCCGGGCCTGCTCGGCCAGCGCGGCGGCGAGGTCGTCGTGGATGCCCGGGGCGGCGATGACCCTCGTGGCCGCCGTGCAGTCCTGGCCGGCGTTGAAGTAGCCGGCGCCGGCGATGGCCTCGGCCGCCTGCTCGAGGTCGGCGTCGTCGAAGACGAGCACCGGCGCCTTGCCGCCCAGCTCCAGGTGCACGTTCTTCAGGTCGGCCGCGGCGGCGGCCATGACCTCCTTGCCCGCACGCACGGAGCCGGTGATCGACACCATCTGCGGCACGGGGTGCGAGACGAGCGCCTGGCCGGTGGTGCGGTCGCCGCAGATGACGTTCAGCACGCCGTCGGGCAGCACCTCGGCGGCCAGCTCGGCCAACCGCAGGGTGGACGACGGCGTGGTGTCCGAGGGCTTGAGGACCACGGTGTTCCCGGCGGCGAGGGCCGGCGCGATCTTCCAGACCGCCATCATCATCGGGTAGTTCCACGGCGTCACCTGGGCGCAGACGCCGATCGGCTCCCGGCGGATCCAGGAGGTGTGGCCGGCCAGGTACTCCCCCGCCGAGGTGCCTTCGAGGACGCGGGCGGCGCCGGCGAAGAACCGGATCTGGTCGACCATCGGCGGCACCTCCTCGTCGGTGGTGAGGCCGACGGGCTTGCCGGTGTTCTCGACCTCCAGCGCCACCAGCTCGTCGGCGTGGTCCTCGACCAGGTCGGCGAAGCGCAGCAGCGCCCGCTGGCGCTCGCCCGGCGTGGTGTCGCGCCACGTCTCGAAGGCGGTGGCCGCGGCGCGGCAGGCGGCGTCGACGTCGGCCTCGCCCGAGCGCGGGGACGTGGCGAACACCTCGCCGGTCGACGGGTCGACCACGTCGATGGTGGCGCCGTCGGCGGCGTCGGTGCTGCGGCCGCCCACCAGGTTGCGTAGGGCACGGGGGGACACGGCTGCTCCTCGGGTCGACGGGGCGGCCCTCGGCCGCCGGACGGCCGGATGGTAACCCGGCACGTCGACCGGTTCCGTCTGGTCGTGCGGCTCCGACGACGGATCCGCTCGCGTGCACGGTGGCTCGCGACGGAACCCGCCGGACCGGTGCGCCGGTGCCAGATGGACGGCCGCGTCGCACCGCCCGCTCGGGTGGTCCCGATCAGCCAGGTGGTACCGTTCGCCGACGTCCGGGGCGGGGGTGCCCGGCAAGGGGAGAGGCAAGTGGGTGCAACGCCGGCGCACGAGCGCGTGGTCGTCGTGGGGCAGGGCTACGTCGGCCTGCCGCTCGCGGTCCGGGCGGTCGAACAGGGCCACGACGTCGTCGGGTTCGACCTCGACGCCACCCGGATCGCCCAGC
>DATAGR010000518.1:0-2761 GCA_036263575.1 Aquihabitans sp.
GCGGTTCGCACCACTCGCCGGGAGCCCAGCGGCGCCCTCCCACCCGCCGGCCGGCCGACGCCTGCAGGAGCCGGCCATGCGCATCCGCCACGGCGACCCACCGCACCACCGCGACCTCGTCGTGGAGGTCGACGACCCCGACGCGACCGTCGCGGACCTCGGCGAGGCCCTCGAGCCCCACCGCCCGGCCGGGCCCCTGCTCGTCGACGGGCGCCGGGTGCCGGCCGCCACGCCCCTCGACCGGGCGGGGATCGCCGACGGCGCCGTCGTCGCCCGGCCGACCACCGGCGCGGGCCTCCCCATCGACCCGAAGGCGGGGGCGACCGGACCCGCGCTGCTCGCCGTGACCACCACCGGGCCGGACGCCGGCCGCCGGGTCCGCTTGGCACCGGGCCCGCACGTGGTGGGTCGCGCCGGGGCTGCGACCGGGCTCGACGTGGCGGTGGGCGACCCCACCGTGTCGGCGCGCCACGCGCGGTTGGTGGTCGACGACGACCTGGTGGTCCACGTCACCGACGTGGGGTCGACCAACGGCACGTGGCTCGGCACCGAGGCGGTCACCTCGACGACCACCTGGACTCCGGGCGTCGCCCTACGGCTGGGCGCGACGCAGCTGCTGCTCGATCCGGCGCCTGGAGGCCCGTCGGACCACTCGGACCGCCCGCCCGGCGCCCCGGCCGGCGGCGCCCGGCCCCTCCACCGCCCACCCCGCCGCCTCCCGCCCGAGGAGCCGCCGCCCGTCCGGGTTCCCGATGCCCCCGAGCCGCCGCCCGCCGTGACGCCGGTCGGGGTCGCCGCGGTCCTCGCCTCCCTCGCCGTGGGCGGCACCATGGTGCTCGTCCTCGGCTCGTGGACCTACGCCCTCTTCTCGCTCCTCGGCCCGGTGCTCGTCGTCGCCGGCGCCCTGGACAGCCGACGCCGGCGGCGGCGGGCCCGGCGCCGTGGCTCGCGCTGGCGGCGCGCCGAGCTGGCCCGCTTCGCCGAGGCCGTCGCCGAGCGCGCCACCCACCAGGTCGCCGCCCTCGATGCCCGGTATGCGGGCGTCCACCGATCCCGGGCGACCGCAACCGGGCCCGCCGCCGGGTGCTGGGAGCGACGACCGACCCACCCCGACGCGTACGACGTCCGCGTCGGGGTCGGCGCCGCGCCCTGGTGCCCGCCGACGACCGCCGCCGACGCCGCGCCCGACGTCGCCGCGATCCTCGACCGCCACCGGACCCTGGCCGACGCCCCGATCGGCCTGCGCCTCGAGGCCGGGAGGGCCGTCGCGATCGTCGGGCCGGCAGCGGCGGCGCACGGCCTCCTCCGGTCGATCGTCGTCCAGGCCTCGGTGGCGCACGGCCCCGCCGACCTCCGGATGGCGCTGCTCGCCGAACCGGGTCGGGCGGCGACGTGGGACTGGTGCGCCTGGCTCCCGCACGCCCGGACCGCCGAGCTCGGCTCCCTGCTCGCCGGGACCGAGCGCAGCGCCTCCCGCCTCGCCGCCTCGCTGGTGCCGCCGTCGGTCGACCGCCACGCCGGGGCCGGCGACCCCCCGACCCGGACGCTGGTGGTGGTCGACGATCCCCCGGCCCTGGCCGCCCGGCGGAGCGCGGCCCGCACCGTCCTCCGAGCGGCCGCCGATCCCGATGCGGGCATCGCCGCGCTCGTGCTCGTGGACGACCCCCGGGCGGTGCCCGCCGCCTGCACCACCGTCCTCACGGTCGCGGCGGACGGCACGCTGACCGGCCCCGCGGATCTCGTGGTCGGCCCGGCGACGGCAGCCGGCACGTCGGTCGAGGTCGCCACCGACGTGGCCCGGGCCCTGGCCCGCTGGGACGACCCGGAGGTCGACGACGCCGGGCGCGGCCTGCCGGGCGCCGTGCGCCTCGCGTCGCTCCTCGGCGCCGACCGCCTCACCCCCGACGGCCTGCGGGCGCGGTGGCGGAGCGCCGGCGCCGATCCGCCGCCTCGTGCCGTGCTCGGCGTGGCCGCCGACGGCCCGCTGGTGGTCGACCTGGCCACCGACGGCCCCCACGCGCTCGTCGCCGGCACCACCGGCTCGGGCAAGAGCGAGCTGCTCCGGACCCTGGTCGCCTCGCTCGCCGCCGGCTCCAGCCCCGACCACCTCACGTTCGTGCTGATCGACTTCAAGGGCGGCAGCGCCTTCGACGCGTGCGCTCGCCTGCCCCACACCACGGGGCTCGTCACCGACCTCGACGACCACCTTGCGGCGCGGGCGCTTCGCTGCCTCGACGCCGAGCTCCGCCACCGGGAGCAGCGCCTCCGGTCGGCCGGCGCACCGGACCTGGCCGCCCTCCGGCGCCTCGTCCACGAACCGCCGCTCCCCCGGCTCGTCGTGGTGGTGGACGAGTTCGCCACCCTCGCCGCGGAGCTCCCCGACTTCGTGGACGCCCTCGTGGGAGTGGCCCAGCGGGGCCGGAGCCTCGGGGTGCACCTGGTGCTGGCGACCCAGCGGCCCTCGGGCTCGGTGAGCGAGAGCATCCGCGCCAACACGGCGCTGCGCATCGCCCTGCGCGTCCAGTCACCGGCGGACAGCGCCGACGTCATCGACGTCCCCGACGCCGCCCGCCTCGGGCGCGCCCACCCGGGGCGGGCGCTGGTCCGCCTCGGACCAGGCGAGCTGGCGGCTGTGCAGGTGGCGCACGCCTCCGCGCCCGGCCGGTCGCCCGGGAGCGGCGGGCGCCCACCGGCCGCCGTCCGGGTCCGTCCCCTCGCCATCGCCTCGGAGACGGCCGGCGACGACGACGGTCGCGCCGAC
>DATAGR010000519.1:0-27903 GCA_036263575.1 Aquihabitans sp.
AGCGAGTGGCCGGTGAACACCGGGACCCGCACGCACAGGCCCGACACGACCAGCTCGGGGATGTTCAGGATCTTGCGGGTCTCGTTGCGGAGCTTCTGCTCTTCATCGGTCTCGTCGAGGCCGTCGTCGACGAACGACCCGGCCTGCGGCACCACGTTGAAGGCGATGGGCGCAGGGAACTTCTGGTGGGGCGGGAACTCGACGGCCCGGCCGTCGTGGGCCAGCTCGGCGGCCCGGTCGGCCACCTTCTTGACCTGCTCGTCCAGCTCGGCCACGCCGGCGAGGCCACCGCCGGAGACGGCCTGGTAGGTGGACACGACCATCGAGACGAGGCCGGCCTCGCGGTGCAGCGGCCCGAGCACGGGCATGGCGGCCATGGTCGTGCAGTTGGGGTTGGCGACGATGCCCTTGGGACGGTCGGCGACGGCGTGGCCGTTGACCTCCGAGACCACGAGGGGCACGTCGGGGTCCATGCGCCACGCCGACGAGTTGTCGATCACGACGGCGCCGGCGGCGGCAACCCGGGGCGCCAGCTCCTTCGAGGTGGACCCGCCGGCGGAGAAGAGGGCGATGTCGAGGCCCGAGTAGTCGGCCTCGGCGGCGTCCTCGATCGTGACCTCGGACCCGCCCCACTCGATGGTCCGCCCGGCCGAGCGGGCCGAGGCGAACAGGCGCAGCTGGGTGACCGGGAAGTCCCGCTCGGCGAGGATCCCCCGCATGACGCTGCCGACCTGACCGGTTGCTCCAACGATGCCTACGCGCATGGTCCCGAGGCTACCGGCGGCCTCCGATGGCACCCCAGCGGGTTGCGGTCAGGTGGGGGTGTCGAGGCCGAACGCGGTGTGGAGGACGGCGACGGCCTGGTCGCACTCGTCGCCGGCGACCACCACGGAGATGCGGATGGCCGACGTCGAGATCATCTCGATGTTGATGCCGTTGGCGGCGAGCGTCTCGAAGACGGTGGCGGCGACGCCTGGGTTCGTCTTCATGCCGGCGCCCACGAGCGAGACCTTGGCGATCGAGGCGTCGGGCGTGACCCGGCTGGCGCCGATCTCGGAGGCGAGGTCCTCGGCGAGGGCCACGCACTTGGCGAGGTCGTCGGCAGGCAGCGTGAACGAGATGTCGGTGATCCCGTCCTCGGACACGTTCTGCACGATCATGTCGACGTTGACGTCGCCCGACGCCATGGCCCGGAACACCCGAGCGGCGACGCCGGGCTGGTCGGGGACCCCGCCGATGGTGATCTTGGCCTCGGAGGCGTCGCCGACGACCCCCGACACGATGGCGTCTTCCACAACGGGCTCCTCTTCGGTGATCCAGGTGCCGGGCTCCCACGTGAACGCCGACCGCACGTGCAGGCGCACGCCGTGGGTGCGGGCGAACTCGACGGCCCGCATCGCCGGCTTGGGGCAGCCGGCCGCGCACATCTCGAGCATCTCGTCGAACGAGATGCGGTTGATCCGCCGGGCCACCGAAACGACCCGCGGGTCGGTGGTGAACACGCCGGACACGTCGGTGTAGAGCTCGCACACGCCGTCGAGCGCCTCGGCCAGGGCGACGGCGGTCGTGTCGGAGCCGCCTCGCCCGAGGAACGTGACGTCGTGGTGGGTCGACACGCCCTGGGCGCCGCCGACCACCGGCACCCGGCCGGCCTCGACCGCGGCCCGCACCCGGTCGGCGCGGACCTCGAGGATCTTGGCGTTCATGTGGGTCGTGTCGGTGATGAACCCGGCCTGGCTGCCCGTGAAGGAGTCGGCGGGCACGCCGAGGTCGTGCAGCGCCATGCACAGCAGGGCGGTGGCCTTGCGCTCGCCGGCGGTGATGAGCATGTCCATCTCGCGACCCGGTCGGGTGCGCGAGACCTGGTGGGCGAGGTGCAGGAGGTCGTCGGTCTCCTTGCCCATGGCCGACACCACGACGACGACCTGCTCGCCGCGGCGCATGGTGCGGGCGACGTGGTCGGCGACCTCGCGGATCCGCTCCGGATCAGCGACCGAGGTCCCACCGAACTTCTGCACGACGACACCCACGGGCGGGCACGGTACCGGAGGCAACGTGATGCCCCCAACCGACCTGGCCGGACGTCACGTGGTCGGCGAGGCGCCGAGGGTCAGAGGTCGCGGAGCGGGTCGGACGGGATCTCCGGGCCGTCGACCATGACCTCCCACGAGCGCAGCTGGGCGATGCCCGTGGGGATGTCGCCGCCCACGAGCGTGCACAGCGCCTTGAGGTCGTCGTGGCGGAGCGACAGCACCTTGCCGTTGAAGTCGCCGCGGGCCTCGATGATCGACTGCACGAAGCGCCGGATCGGCGCCGACGGGTCGATCCGGTTGAGCGCCTCGAGGTCGAGCACGATCTTGCGGCGCTCGGGGGTGCCCGGCAGCGGCGCCGGCTCCCCCAGCAGCACGCCGACCGGCACGCGGTAGAAGTCGGCCAGCGCCTTGAGCCGGGGGATGGAGAGCGTGCGGAAGCCCCGCTCGTAGGCGCCCACGGCAGAGGCGCTCCAGCGCCCCTCCGAGCGCTGCTCGACCTCGGACAGCGACAGGCCCTGGGCCTGGCGGATGGCGCGGAGGCGGCGGCCGACCGAGAGGGTGAACTCGTGGTCGGTCGGGTCGTCGTCGTGGGCTGCGACCTCCCGCTCCTCCACGCCGTCGTCCATGGGGGCATTCTGGCCGGTCAGCACGGCCCACGCCGCCATCTCGCGACGCGGCGTCGCCGTGCGCCTACGCGGCGAAGGGGCGCGACGAGCCGCGGTCCGGCCGGCGAGGGGGCTTGGTGCCCGCCCTCAGGTGCCCGTCGGCGACCGGTAGGGTGCCCGGCCGATGGGTACCGACAAGCGCGACCGACAGAAGGCCAACAAGGCGGCCCGCCTCGCCGCCCAGCAGGCGGCCGAGGCCAGGGCCCGACGGATCAAGGCCGTCCGCAACGCCGTCATCCTCGTGATCGCGATCATCGTGGTCGGCTTCCTCCTCGCCGGCTGCGGCGACGACGACGACGCCTCCGGCACGGGCGCCGGCTCCAACGACGACGTCGCGTCGAGCGGCGCCTCCTACGGCACGACCGAGTGCCCGCCGGCCGAGGGCGTCGACGAGCCGCAGATCGACTTCGAGGCCGGCTTCGAGCGCTGCATCGACCCGGAGAAGACCTACACGGCCACGGTGGAGACGACCGAGGGGACCGTCGAGGTCGAGCTCGACACCGAGCGGACGCCGGTGACCACGAACAACTTCGTCGCCCTCGCCCGCTACGGCTACTACGACGGCACCGACCTGTTCCGCACCGAGGCGCAGAGCGGCATCATCCAGGGCGGCTCGCCCCACACGCAGGACAACGGCGACCCCGGCCCCGGACCGAGCTTCTCGGTGCCCGACGAGGCCCTGCCGTTCACGGCCGAGGACTACGGGCCGGGCACGCTCGCCATGGCCCGCACCGCGGCGCCGAACAGTGCCAGCGGCCAGTTCTTCTTCCTGGCCAACGAGGGCGGGCGCTACCTGGCCGACCCGTCGCTCGGCGCCAGTGCCGGCAGCTACGTCGCCTTCGGCACCGCCACCGAGGGGCTCGACGTGCTCGAGGCCATCGCCGCCCTCGACGACGGCAGCGGGACGCCCTCGAAGCAGGTCACGATCGAGTCCGTGGAGATCAGCGAGTCCTGAGCCCGTCATCGGGCTGCCGGCGGTCTCGGGCCGGCGGCGCCCTGGTCGGTGATCAGGAGGGCAGGGCCGAGAGGTCGGCGGGCGCGCCGCCGGCGAAGACGGCCACCTCGCCGGCGCCCTCGGTGCGCCACGACCCGTCGGGGTCGCGGATGAGGGCGGTGCGCTCGTCGATGCCGGCCAGCACGAGCCCGGCCGGGCTCATCTTGCGGGTGCGGTGGGCGGCGTCCTCGGACCAGCTGTCGTGGGCGGGGATGACCGCCACGTCGGTGAGCAGGCCGAGCCCGAGCGTGAAGGCGCCGCCCCGAGGGTCGACCATCGGGTCGCACAGGACCATGGCGCCGGCCGAGGAGCCGGCGACGGTGGCGCCGTCGTTCCACGCGGCCACGAGCGCGCCCCACACCAGCGAGTCCTTGAGCACCGACCGCAGGTGCATCGGCGAGCCGCCCACCAGGTACGTGAAGCGCGACTCGGCCACCGTGGCGGCGAGCTGCGCGGACTGGGCGTCGGGGCGGGCGAGGACGGGCAACCCACGAGCCGTGGCGCCGAGGCGGTCGAACCAGCTCGCCGCCGCCTCGACCAGCCGGTCGGGGTGCTCGTAGGCGGCCCCGGTGGGCAGCACCAGCACCTCGCTGGCACCGCTGGCCTCGAGCAGCCCGGCGTCGAACGAGCAGCCCTCGCTGAACTCCCCGCCACCCACCAACGCCAACGGTCCTGCCATGGCGGCGACCCTAGCGACGAGCGCAGCGAGGGCCCGTCCCTCCGCCGGCGTCGCCGTCGGTTGGGCGCCGGTCGTTACCCGCCGGTACGTTGACCGGCCATGACGATCACGCGCGTAGGCATCCTCGGCTCGGGGATCATGGGGTCCGGCATCGCCGAGGTGGCGGCCAAGAACGGCCACGAGGTGGTGCTGCGGTCCCGGAAGCAGGAGTCGGCCGACGCCATGGTCGCCTCGCTGGAGAAGTCGCTGGCCAAGCAGGTCGAGCGGGGCAAGCTCTCCGACGAGGACCGCACCGCCGCCCGGGACCGGGTCTCGGCCACCGCCGACCTGAAGGACCTGGCCGACTGCGACCTCGTGCTCGAGTCGGTCGTCGAGGACCTGTCGGTGAAGACCGACCTCTTCCGCGAGCTCGATTCGGTGGTGAAGGAGGGCGCCATCCTCGCCACCAACACCTCGACCCTCCCGGTCATCGAGATGGCCATGGTCACCGGCCGCCCCGAGCGGGTGTGCGGCGTCCACTTCTTCAACCCGGCCCCGATGATGTCGCTGGTGGAGATCGTCCGGCCCCTCACCGCCTCCGACGAGACCATCGCCGAGGTCACCGCCTTCGCCACGGCCTGCGGCAAGGACCCGGTCGAGGTGAAGGACCGGGCCGGCTTCATCGTGAACGCCCTGCTGTTCCCGTACCTGAACAACGCGGTCCGCATGCTCGAGAACGGCACCGCCAGCCGGGACGACATCGACACCGCCATGAAGGGCGGCTGCAACTTCCCGATGGGCCCGCTCGCCCTCCTCGACCTGGTGGGCCTCGACACCTCGCTGTCGATCCTCGACGCCCTCTACGACGAGTTCCGCGACCCGAACTACGCCGCAGTGCCCGCCCTGCGCCGCATGGTCACCGCCGGCCAGCTCGGCCGGAAGTCCAAGCTCGGCTTCTACGACTACAACAAGTAGCGGCCTGCCTCCCCGGACCGGCGGGCCGGCGCCGGTCGGGTGGGAGACTCCGAGGACCGTGGACGCCGATCACCGCCCGCCGTGGCCGCCCGTCGAGCCGCCCCCGTCCCGGTGGGAGCTGCCGCCGGCGTCCACGGCCGACGAGTCGGGCATCGTCGGCATCGGCGCCGACCTCGAGCCCGGCACGGTCCTCGCCGCGTACCGCCACGGCCTCTTCCCGATGCCGCTCCGCCGCCCCCGGTCGCTGGCCTGGTGGTCGCCCGACCCCCGGGGCGTGCTGCCGCTCGACGGTCTGAAGGTCTCCCGCTCGCTGCGCCGGTCGTGCGCCCGCTACGAGGTGCGGGTCGACACCGCGTTCGACGACGTGATCGCCGCCTGCGCCGACCCCCGCCGGCCCCACGGGTGGATCGACGGCCAGATCACCGAGGCCTACCGGCGCCTCCACCGGCTCGGGTGGGCGCACAGCGTGGAGACGTGGACGCCCGACGGCGAGCTGGTGGGCGGCCTGTACGGCATCGCCGTCGGCGGCCTCTTCGCCGGCGAGTCGATGTTCCACCGGGCCACCGATGCCTCGAAGGTCGCGCTGGTGGAGCTGGTGCACCGCCTCGTCGACGGCGGGGCCGCGCTGCTCGACGTCCAGTGGACGACCGAGCACCTCGTCTCGCTCGGCGCCGTCGACATCCCTCGCCCGCTCTACCTCGATCGCCTGGCCGAGGCCCTGGCCCGCCCGCTGTCGATGGCCTTCGCCCCCGACTGACCGACCGCCCCGTAGAGCTGCTCAGCCCGCCGGGGCCAGCTCGTCGAGGAGGGCGGGGAGGGCGGTGGCGATGCCCTCGTTGCGGACCACGGTCGCCAGGTGGTCGTAGGGCGTGGGGTCGGCGTTGACGATGGCCAGACGGGCGCCGGCACGGACGGCGACATCGCACAGGCTGGCGGCCGGGTGCACCTGGAGCGAGGTCCCCACGGCGACGAACCAGTCGCAGTCGGCGGCCGCGACCACGGCGGCATCGAGCACGGCGCGGTCGAGGGACTGGCCGAACATCACCGTGGCCGTCTTCAGGATCCCGCCGCAGTCGAGGCAGCGGGGGTCGGGGTCGCCCGCTTCCACCCGGTCGAGCGCGTCGCGGGTCAGGCTGCGCGCCCCGCAGCCCGTGCAGACCGCCTCGACCATGTTGCCGTGCAGCTCGAGCACGAGGTCGGGCGACGAGCCGGCCTTCTGGTGCAGCCGGTCGATGTTCTGGGTGACGAGCGCCCGCAGTGCGCCCCGCTGCTCGAGGTCCACGAGCGCGAGGTGGGCGGCGTTGGGCTCCGCCGTCCACGCCGGGTTCCTCCCACGCGCCAGCCACGACCGGTGGCGGACGTCGGGGTCGCCGAGGTAGGCGTCGATGTCGAACAGGCGCTCGGTGCCGGGGTTGCGGGTCCAGAGGCCGTCCGGACCCCGGAAGTCGGGGATCCCGGAGTCGGTGGACACCCCGGCACCGGTGAGCACGGTGATGCGGCAGCCCGGCGCGGCGGGCGGTGGACCGGAGGGCGACACGATCCGGTGCAGGGTACGGCCAAGATGGTGCGGTGACGACCGACGACACCCTGCGCCGGGACGGCATCGCGCCCGCCGGCACCGACGCCGCCGGCGTCATCGCCCACTTCCGCGGCCCCTACGCCGACGGGCCCCCGCCCGAGGCCCTGGTGATCGACGCGCCACCGCTCGACCGCTTCGGGCGCGAGGAGCTGCGCCGCATGGTGCTCACGGCCTTCGTGCTCGCGGCTGCCGTGCTGCGGGCCATGGCGGCGTGGGTGGTCCGGCGCCGTCGCCGCTCGCTGGCCACGGCGGTCTCGGAGGGCCTGGTCGACGGCTTCGAGCAGCTCGGCCCCACGTTCGTGAAGCTCGGCCAGCTCATCGCGTCGTCGCCGAGCCTGTTCCCCGCCCCCCTCGCCGACGCCTGCCTGCGGACCCTCGACGAGGTCGGCCCGTTCGACCCCGAGACCGTCCGCCGCATGGTCACCGAGGAGCTGGGCCGCCCGCCGGGCCAGGTGTTCAAGGCGTTCGACGACCGGCCGCTGTCGGCGGCGTCGATCGCCCAGGTCCACGCCGTCGTGCTGCCCGACGGGCGCGACGCCGTCATCAAGCTCCAGCGGCCCGACATCGCCCACCGGATGAACACCGACCTGCGGATCCAGTACTTCCTCGCCCGCAAGGTCCTGATGCGCTTCGAGACCATGCGGCGGATCAACGTGACCGCCATGGTCGAGGACCTCCACGCCGTCACCAACCAGGAGCTCAACGCCGCCCTCGAGGCGCACCGCCAGACCCAGTTCCGCGACCACCTGGCGGCGTTCGGCGACAACGCCCACGTCACCGCGCCCGAGGTCTACTGGGACTACTGCGCGCCCCACCTCATCTGCATGGAGCGCATGTCGGGCGTGCCCATGGACCAGTTCGAGGTGCTCGAGGCTCGTGGCATCGACGGCGAGCTCCAGCTGCGCCGCGGCATCAAGGCGTGGATCGAGGCGGCGCTCGTGCACGGCCCGTTCCACGGCGACCTCCACGCCGGCAACCTGTGGGTCCTCGACGACGGGCGGGCCACGTTCCTCGACTTCGGGATCATGGGCGAGCTGCCGGACGCCTGGAAGGGCGCCCTGCGCGACATCATGTTCACGTCGATGATCGACCAGGACTACCGACGGGTGGTGCGGGCGTACCAGTCGGTCGGCGTGCTGCCGGCCGACGTCGATCCCGAGATCGCCGGCCCCGCGATCGCCATGGTGATGGAGCCGCTCCTCAGCAAGGGCATCGGTTCGGTCAGCCTCGGCGACCAGCTGAAGTCCAACATGGACCTGGCCGAGCAGTACGGCGCGACCGTGCCCCGCGAGCTGGTGCTGATCTCGAAGCAGCTCCTGTACTTCGAGCGCTACTCGAAGGTCCTGGCGCCCGACTACGTGCTGGCTCGCGACGTGTACCTGCTGAAGAACATCTTCCCCGACGTCGTCGCGAAGACCGCCGCCGAGCGGGGCATCACGCTCCCCGACTGACGGCAGGAGCCGGCCACCCCTCCGGAGGTGACAGACGAGCGGCTCGCGGCGGAGAATGGGGCATGACCGACCAGCGGCAGCCGGACCGTCCGTGGATGATGCGCACCTACTCGGGGCACTCCACGGCCAAGGCCTCGAACGAGCTCTACCGGACCAACCTGGCGAAGGGCCAGACCGGCCTGTCGATCGCCTTCGACCTGCCGACCCAGACGGGCTACGACAGCGACGACCCGATGGCGCGCGGCGAGGTCGGCAAGGTGGGCGTGCCGGTCTCCCACCTCGGCCACATGGAGACGCTGCTCGACGGCATCCCCGTCGGCGAGATGAACACGTCGATGACGATCAACGCGGTGGCGGCGTGGATGCTCGGCCTCTACACCGCCAACGCCGAGCGGCAGGGGGTCAAGAGCCAGCAGCTCCGCGGCACCACCCAGAACGACATCGTCAAGGAGTACCTGAGCCGGGGCACGTACATCTACCCCCCGCTCCCCTCCCGCCGGCTGATCGTCGACATGTTCGCGTTCTGCCAGGAGTGGATCCCCCACTGGAACCCGATGAACGTCTGCAGCTACCACCTGCAGGAGGCCGGGGCCACGCCCGTGCAGGAGCTGGCGTACTCGCTGGCCACCGCCATCGACGTGCTCGACGCCGTCAAGGAGTCGGGCCAGGTGCCCGAGGACCGCATGGTCAACGTGGTGGCCTCGATCAGCTTCTTCGTGAACGCCGGCATCCGCTTCGTCGAGGAGACCTGCAAGATGCGGGCCTTCACGCAGATGTGGGACCGCATCACGCGCGAGCGCTACGGCATCACCGACCCCAAGGCCCGCCGGTTCCGCTACGGCGTCCAGGTCAACAGCCTCGGGCTCACCGAGGCCCAGCCCGAGAACAACGTGCAGCGGATCGTGCTCGAGGCCCTCGGCGTCACCTTGTCCAAGAGCGCCCGGGCCCGCTCGCTGCAGCTGCCGGCGTGGAATGAGGCCCTCGGCCTCCCCCGCCCCTGGGACCAGCAGTGGGCGCTGCGCATCCAGCAGGTGCTGGCCTTCGAGACCGACCTGCTCGAGTACGACGACATCTTCGACGGCTCGAAGGTCATCGAGGCCAAGACCGCCGAGCTGGTCGAGGGCGCCCAGACCGAGCTCGACGACGTGCTGGCCCTCGGCGGCGCCTTCGAGGCGATCGACGAGCTGAAGGGCCGCCTGGTGCGGAGCCACGCCGAGCGCATGCGCCGCATCGAGTCGGGCGACCTGACCATCGTGGGCGTCAACCGCTTCACCGAGACGGCCCCCTCGCCGCTCGACGGCGACGACAACATCCTCCGAGTCGACCCCGGCATCGCCGAGGCCGCCGCCGCCGACCTGGCCGAGTGGCGCGCCGAGCGCGACAACGACGCCGTGAAGCGCAGCCTCGACGAGCTGCGCCGGGTCGCCCGATCCGGGGAGAACGTCATGCCCGCCAGCATCGACCTGGCCCACGCCGGCGGCACCACCGGCGAGTGGGCCGCCGTGCTGCGCGAGGAGTTCGGCGAGTACCGGGCCCCCACCGGCGTCGCGGCGGCGGCGGGCGCAGCGGGCGGTTCCGACGGCCTGCGGTCGGTGGCCGCCCGGGTCCGGGCCATGGAGGGCGGCCCGCCGCGCTTCCTCGTCGCCAAGCCGGGCCTCGACGGCCACTCGAACGGCGCCGAGCAGATCGCCGTCGCTGCCCGAGACGCCGGGTTCGAGGTCATCTACCAGGGGATCCGGCTCACCCCGGAGCAGATCGCCGCGGTGGCGCGCGACGAGGACGTCGAGGTCGTCGGCCTGTCGATCCTTTCCGGCAGCCACCTCGAGCTGGTCCCCGATGTGGTCCGCCTCATCCGCGAGGCTGGGGTCGAGGCGCCGGTGATCGCCGGCGGCATCATCCCCGAGGGCGACCGCGAACGCCTGCGCGAGCAGGGCGTGGCCGCCGTCTACACCCCGAAGGACTTCGACATCGCCCGCATCATGGGCGAGGTCGCCGACCTCGTGGCCGCCGGCCGGGGCGCCTAGGCACCCCACCACCCGTCGCCACCGCACCCCCCGATGAACGACAAGCGCGACGGGATCCCTCTGGATCAGCTCCGAACGGCCGACAGACCACCCATGATCCGTTCGCGCGCCCTCCCGGCCACCGTCGCCGGGGCCCTGGCCCTCGCGAGCGCCATCCTCGCCGTCGCCCTCGACCAGCGCTGGCTCGTCGTCCTGGCCGCCCTGTTCGCCGGCGCCTCGGCCTCCATCGTCCTCGACTGGCACCGCCGCTACCTCGCCCACCGGGCGACGCGCGCCGAGCTGGCCGCCGAGGCCGCCAAGCTCGTCCGCGAGAACGACGCCGCCCTGGCCCGCGCCGCCCGCTTCGAGGCCGACGCCATCCGGGCCCGGGCCGAGCTGGCCGAGGCCATGTCGAGCGCCCGGGCGACGCCGGATCCGACCGCGCCGCCCGAGCCGCCCACCGAGGCCGCCGTCGACCTGGCGCCCGCCGTTCCGCCCCGCGCCACGGGCGGCGGCGAGCACGAGCACGTGGTCGACGAGGAGACGGGGCTGTTCAGCCAGGTCTTCTTCGACGCCTCGCTCGTGAAGCGGGTCTCGGCCGCCCGCCGCGGTCTGCGGCCGCTGTCGGTTGCCGTGGCCGACGTGGTGGTCAACGTCGGCACGCCCCAGCTCACGCCGGCCCCGGCCGGACCGGTGGCCCAGATCATGATGAGCGTCTTCCGCGAGGCCGACACCCTCGCCCGCTCCGACGACGGCCTCTTCCTCGTGCTGCTCGAGGACACCCCCGAGAACGGGGCCATCTGGACGCTCGAGCGCCTGCGGCGCCGCATCGCCGAGGAGCTGCCCGGGCACACCCTGTGGGTCGGCCTCAGCTGCTACCCGGCCTTCGGGTTCGACGCCGACCAGTTGGTCAGCCAGGCGCGAGGCGCGCTCAGCTCGGCCCGCGAGTGGCAGCAGGACCGCATCGAGGTCACGACCGCCGCCCCGGACTGAGAGGATCCCTCAGTGGACTCGATCGAGCTGGACGTGCGCACCGGGGACCGCGTGGTGACCGACCTGACCGCCGAGGTGGCGCGCTTCTGCGACGGCCGGGGCGACGGGCTGGCCCACGTCTTCGCCCCGCACGCCACCGCCGGCCTCGCCCTCATCGAGACGGGCGCGGGCAGCGACGACGACCTCGTCGACGCCCTCCACGCCCTGCTCCCCCGCGACGACCGCTACCGCCACCACCACGGCTCGCCGGGCCACGGCGCCGACCACGTCCTGCCCGCCATCGTGAGCCCGTCGCTCACCGTGCCGGTGCTCGGCGGGCGCCTGGCCCTCGGCACGTGGCAGAGCATCGTCCTGGTCGACACCAACGCCGACAACCCCGACCGGACGATCCGCCTGAGCTTCCTCGCCGGCTGAGCCCCTCGATCGGGCGTCCGACGGGCCCGCCCCGGTCAGCCCCGGTCGGTGAGGTCGTACTCGGCCAGGTAGTAGGGGTGGTCGGGGTCGTAGGTGGTGAGCGTGACCGGCTGGTCCACCCGCCCGGCGGGGCGGCGATCGTCGCCCGGACGGTCCTGGAGGGCGTCGCCCAGCGAGGCGCGCGCCCGCTCGGCGTGGGCCTCGAGCTCGGCCACGACCTCGGGGTGGTCCGCAACCACGTCCACCCGCTCCCCCGGGTCGTCGACCAGGTCGTGCAGGCGCGTGAAGCGCGTGCCGTGCTTGGCGAAGTGGAGCTTCCAGCGCCCGGCCCGGACCGCCTCCAGCTCGTCCATCCAGTAGTAGAAGAACGCGTCGTGCGGGGTGGGCGTGGTGGGATCGGACCACAGCGCGCTGATGTCACGACCGTCGATCGTGCGGTCGTCGGGCACGGTGGCGCCGCAGAGCCCGGCCAGCGTGGGCAACAGGTCCATCGACGTGGCCAGCTCGTCGCACACCCCGCCCGGTGCCACCCGGCCGGGCCACCGGACGATGCACGGCACCCGCATCCCGCCCTCCCACGTGGTGGTCTTGGCGCCGCGGTAGGGCAGGTTGCTCCCGCCGTCGACGCCCCGTGATCCGTTGTCGCTCGTGAAGACCACGATCGTGTCGTGCTCGATGCCCAGGGCGCGCAGCTCGTGCAGCAGCACGTCGGTGACCCAGTCGATGGCGGCCACCGCCGCGCCGTAGGCGCCGTTGCGCGACCGGCGGGCGAAGCGCTCCTGCACGTACAGCGGCACGTGCACGTAGAGGTGGGCGAGGTAGAGGAAGAAGGGATCGTCGCCCGAGGTCCGGATGAACCGCACCGCCTCGGCGACGTACCGCTCGGTGAGCGACGCCTGGTCGGGTTGCTGCTCGACGACGTCGTCGTCGTACATGAGCGGCAGCGGGTTGAAGTAGAAGGGCTCGGCCTCCTCGATGCCCGCCTCCTGCTGGCTCGGGTCGGGCGACGGGTGGAGCTGGCGGCCCATGTCGTTGCTGTACGGCAGGCCGAACCAGTGGTCGAAGCCGTGGCGGTTCGGCAGGAACTCGGGCTGATCGCCGCAGTGCCACTTGCCGATCATCTGCGTCCGGTAGCCCGCCGCCCCGAGCAGGCCGGCGATCGTCACCTCGGTGTCGGCGAGGCCGATCCCCTGGCCGGGGAACAGCACCGGCAGCCCGTCGAACGACCCGAAGCCGATGCGGGGCGGGTAGCAGCCGGTGAGCAGCGAGGCCCGTGACGGCGAGCAGACCGGTGAGGCCATGTAGAAGCTGTCGAAGCGCAGGCCCTCGGCGGCGAGGCGGTCGATCGCCGGCGTGTCGTTCGCCGTGGACCCGTAGCAGCCGAGGTCGCCCGAGCCGAGGTCGTCGCAGTTGATGAGGACGACGTTGGGGCGGCGGGCACCCGAGGCCGTGGCACCGGTCCCGCTCATCGCCCGGCCACCTCGGCCAGCATGCCGTCGACCAGGTCGTCGCCGACCGCCGGGCCGAGCATGGTGGCCAGGCGCGGCATGGGGAACGACCCGAGCATGCGGCGCTGCGCGGGGTCGTCGAGCATCGGCCTGAGGTCGCCGCCCGGGCTGCGGCGCAACGCCTCGACGAGGACCTCGTGGCCGACGGGGTGCTCGAACCACTCCGCCAACGTGCTGCTGCGGTCGAGCGGCAGCGCCAGCGGTGGGCCGTCGACCCGAACCGTGGCCCGCAGCGGCAGGTCGCGCGACGAGCGTCCCACCGCCACCTCGAACTCGCCGGGCTCGAGCACCCAACCGTCGGCCCGGGTGGACCAGTACGACAGGTCGCGCTCGTCGAGCCGGAGGACCACGCGCTCGGAGGCGCCCGGACCCAGGTCGACCTTGGCGAAGGCCCGCAGCTCGCGCACCGGGCGCTGGACCGACGCCTCGGGTGCGCCGACGTAGACCTGCACGACCTCCTTGCCCGCCCGCGACCCGGTGTTGGTCACGGTGACGCCGACCTCGATGCGGTCCCGACCCCGCCACCCCGCCTCGGCGCCACCGACCCCGTCGTCGAGCACCGTGACGTCGAGGTCGGTGAGCTCGAAGGTCGTGTACGACAGGCCGTGGCCGAAGGGGTAGCTGACGTCGAGGTCGACGGCGTCGTGGTGGCGGTACCCGACGAACAGGCCCTCGCCGTAGCGAACGTGGCGGTCCTCGCCCGGGAAGTCCAGGTACGCCGGCGTGTCGGCCAGGCGCTTCGGGATGGTCTCGGCCAGCCGCCCCGACGGGTTCGCCACGCCGAGCAGGACGTCGACGATCGCCCCGCCGCCGGCCTGGCCGCCGAGCCACCCCTCGACGAGGGCGCCGGCGTGGTGCTCCCACCCGGCGAGGGCCACCACCGAGCCGTTGGCCAGCACCACGACCACCCGGTCGTTCACCTCGGCGACCGCCTCCAGCAGCGCGACCTGCTCGGCCGGGAGGTCGATGTGGGTCCGGTCGTACCCCTCGGACTCGTAGCTCGGCGGCAGGCCGAGGAAGACGACGGCGGTGTCGGCATCGCCGGCGACCGCCACCGCCTCGGCCCGCAGCGCCGCAACGTCCGCACCCGGGTCGTCGACCCCGTACCCCGCTGCGAACGACACCGTGGCGTCGTCGCCGACGGCGGCCCGGAGGGCGGTGAGGGCGTCGTCGACGCGCGTGGGTTTCACCTTCGAGCTGCCGGCGCCCTGGAACCGCGGCGTCCGGGCCAGCTCCCCGATCACCGCCAGGCGCCCGATCGGCGCCAGCGGGAGGAGGTCGGCCTCGTTCTTCAGCAGCACGACGCAGTCGCGTGCCACCTCGCGGGCGAGCTGGTGGTGGGCGTCGAGGTCGACGTCGTCCTCGGCCTCGACGCCGGGCAGCGCGCGCTCGATCAGGGCGATCAGCCGCTCCACGGCGGTGTCGAGCACCGCCTCGGGGAGGTCGCCGGCCTCGACCGCGGCCGTCACCCGAGCGGCGCTGGCACCGCCCGTCGACGGCATCTCGAGGTCGAGGCCGGCGGCGACCGCGGCGACGGGATCGTCCACCGCGCCCCAGTCCGACACCACCAGGCCGTCGAAGCCCCACTCGCCTCGTAGGACCTCGGTGAGCAGCCACGGGTCCTGCGAGGCGTACACGCCGTTGATGCGGTTGTAGCTGCACATCACCGTCCAGGGCTGGGTGTCGCGCACCACCCGCTCGAAGCCGGCGAGGTAGATCTCCCGCAGCGGGCGGATGTCGACGTCGGCGCTCACCCGGAGCCGGTCGGTCTCCTGGTTGTTGGCCGCGTAGTGCTTCAGCGACGCACCGACGCCCTGCGACTGGATGCCGTCGACCATGGCGGAGCCGAGGACGCCCGCGACCACCGGGTCCTCGGACAGGTACTCGAAGTTCCGGCCGCACAGCGGCGACCGCTTGATGTTGATGCCGGGGCCGAGCACGACGGCGACGCCCTGGGCCCTGGCCTCCTCGCCGATGGCCGCGCCGACGCGGCGCACGAGGTCGACGTCCCACGACGACGCCAGCGCCGATGCGGTCGGGAAGCACGTGGCCGGCACGCTGCCGCCGACGCCGACGTGGTCGGTGTTGCGCTCCTGCTTGCGCAGGCCGTGGGGCCCGTCGCTGACCATGATCGACGGCAGCCCCACCCGCTCGATCCGCCGCGTCCACCAGAAGCCCTGCCCGGAGACCAACGACGACCTCTCGGCGACGGTGAGGTCGGCGAGCAGGGCGGGGATGTCGAAGCGCGGCACGGGCGGGCCTCCGGGGTGGGCGGACGGGTGCCCGTTCTAGGCCACGGCGTCAGACGTTGCGGCGGTAGCGGCCCCCCACCTCGAACAGGGCGTGGGTGATCTCGCCGAGCGAGCAGCACCGCACCGCGTCCATGAGCACGTCGAACAGGTTGTCGCCGGCGAGGGCGGCCTGGCGCAGGCGCTCGAGGGCCTCGGGCCGTTCGGCGGCGTGGCGCTCCTGGAACTCGGCGAGGCGGCGCAGCTGCCCCTCCTTCTCCTCGTCGGTGGAGCGGGCCAGCTCGATCTCGACCGCGTCGCTGGCGTCGGTGCCCTCGGGCGCGAGGAACGTGTTCACGCCGATGATCGGCAGCGAGCCGTCGTGCTTGCGGGTCTCGTAGCGCAGCGACTCGTCCTGGATCCGGCCTCGCTGGTAGCCGGTCTCCATGGCGCCGAGCACACCGCCCCGCTCGGCGATGCGGTCGAACTCCTCGAGCACCGCCGCCTCCACGAGGTCGGTGAGCTCCTCGACGATGAACGACCCCTGGTTCGGGTTCTCGTTCATGGCCAGGCCCCACTCCTCGTTGATCACGAGCTGGATGGCGAGGGCCCGGCGCACCGACTCGGCGGTCGGGGTCGTCACCGCCTCGTCGTAGGCGTTGGTGTGGAGGCTGTTGCAGTTGTCGTAGATGGCGATGAGGGCCTGCAGCGTGGTGCGGATGTCGTTGAACGACATCTCCTGGGCGTGCAGCGACCGGCCCGAGGTCTGCACGTGGTACTTCAGCTTCTGGCTGCGCTCGTCGGCGCCGTAGCGGTCGCGCATCGCCACCGCCCAGATGCGGCGCGCCACCCGGCCGATCACCGTGTACTCCGGGTCCATGCCGTTCGAGAAGAAGAACGACAGGTTCGGGGCGAAGTCGTCGATCGCCATCCCCCGCGCCAGGTAGGCCTCGACGTAGGTGAAGCCGTTGGCGAGCGTGAACGCGAGCTGCGAGATGGGGTTCGCGCCGGCCTCGGCGATGTGGTAGCCGGAGATCGACACGGAGTAGAAGTTCCGCACCTGGTTGGCCACGAACTGCTCGGCGACGTCGGCCATCATCCCGAGGGCGAACTCGGTGGAGAAGATGCACGTGTTCTGGCCCTGGTCCTCCTTGAGGATGTCGGCCTGGACGGTGCCCCGCACGTTGGCGAGCACCCACGCCCGCACCTCGGTCGCCTCCTCGGGCGAGGGGTCGCAACCGTGCTCCTCGGCGAACGCTCGCAACCGCTGGTCGATCGCCGTGTTGAGGAACATGGCGAGGATCGTGGGCGCGGGCCCGTTGATGGTCATGGAGACCGACGTCGACGGGTCGCACAGGTCGAAGCCGTCGAAGAGCACCTCCATGTCGTCGAGCGTGGCGATGGAGACGCCGGAGTTGCCGACCTTGCCGTAGATGTCGGGGCGGCGGTCCGGGTCGAAGCCGTAGAGGGTGACGGAGTCGAACGCCGTGGAGAGGCGGGTCGCGGGCTGGCCCTCGGACAGGAGGTGGAACCGGCGGTTGGTCCGGAAGGCGTCGCCCTCGCCGGCGAACATGCGCGCCGGCCGCTCGCCATCGCGCTTGAACGGGAACACGCCGGCGGTGAACGGGTACCGCCCCGGCAGGTTCTCCTCCATCAGGAACCGGAGCAGCTCGCCGTGGTCCGTGAGGCGGGGCAGCGCCACCCGGGGCACGTGGGTGCCGGAGAGCGACGTCTTGGTGAGCTGGGTGGTGACGTCGCGGCCGCGCACCTGGGTGGTGTGCTCGTCGCCCGAGTACGCCTCGACCGTGGCCGGCCAGCTGTCCAGCAGGCTGCGGGCCTCGGCGTCGAGGCGGTGGTCGGCGTCCGCCTCGAGCTCCGGGAGGCGCGCCGCCGCGGCATCGCCACCCGTCCGCTCGACCAGCTCCCGCACGGACCGCACCTGCTGCAGCTCTCGGGCCACGGCGGCCTGCTCGACGACCCTTCCGTGGTGGGCTCGGACCGCTTCGGCGACGTCGGCCAGGTAGCGGGAGCGGGCCGGCGGCACCACCGCGGTGTCGGCGGAGGACACCTTGGCGGCCGGCGCCGACGCCAGCGCGCCGCCACCGGTCGGCGCGGGGAGGCCGAGCTCCACCAGCTGCCGGTGCAGCTCGCGGTAGAGGCCGGTCACGCCGTCGTCGTTGAAGCGGGAGGCCACCGTGCCGAACACCGGCATGTCGTCGGGGTCGGCGTGGAACGCCTCTCGGTTGCGCACCAGCTGGCGGGCGACGTCGCGGCGGGCGTCCTCGCCGCCGCGGCGATCGAACTTGTTGATCGCCACGACGGCCGCGAAGTCGAGCATGTCGATCTTCTCGAGCTGGCTGGCGGCGCCGAACTCGGGCGTCATGACGTAGAGCGGGAGGTCGACGTGGTCGACGACGGCGGCGTCGCCCTGGCCGATGCCCGGCGTCTCGACGATGACCAGGTCGGCGCCCCAAGCCTTGGTGGCGGCCACGATGTCGTCGGTGCCCTCGGGGACCACCGTGGCCCCGCCTCGGGTGGCCACGCTGCGGAAGTAGACGACGCCCGGGTCGATGGCGTTCATGCGGATGCGGTCGCCGAGGAGGGCGCCCCCGCCCTTGCGCCGGGTCGGGTCGATGGCGATCACCGCCACCCGCAGCTTGTCCTCGTGGTCGAGCCGGAATCGGCGGACGAGCTCGTCGGTCAGCGACGACTTCCCCGAGCCACCGGTGCCCGTGATGCCGAGCACCGGCACCGTGCGGGCGGCCGCCGCGGCCCGGACCTCGTCGAGCAGCGGGGCCGGGAGGCGACCGGCCTCGATGGCGGTGATGGTGCGGGCCAGCGTGGCGGCGTCGCCGGTGAGCAGCGCGTCGAGCCGGTCGGGCGCGGCGGCGGCCAGGTCGACGTCGCACTCGCGCACCAGCGTGTTGACCATGGCCGGGAGGCCGAGCGACTGACCGTCGTGCGGGGAGAAGATGCGGCTCACGCCGTAGGCGTGGAGGGCGTCGATCTCCCGCTTCACGATCACACCGCCGCCGCCGCCGAACACCTTCACGTGGCCGGCGCCGCGCTCGCGCAGCAGGTCGACGAGGTACTGGAAGTACTCGACGTGGCCACCCTGGTACGAGCTCACGGCCACGCCCTGGACGTCCTCCTGGACCGCGGCGGTGACGACCTCGTCGACCGAGCGGTTGTGGCCGAGGTGGATCACCTCCACGCCCTGGGACTGGAGGATCCGCCGCATGATGTTGATCGAGGCGTCGTGGCCGTCGAACAGGCTGGCGGCGGTGACGAACCGCACGGGGTTCGCGGGGCGGTGGAGCTCGTCGGTCACGGTGGGTCCCCTGGGTGCGGCGGCCGGGCGCCGGTACGTCGACGCCCGGCCAGATTAGTTGGACGTCCAACCTTCTGTCGACCGAGGGTCTGACGTCCGAGGACTACCCTGCGGCCCATGGCCCGGCCGCTCCCCTTCGACCCCATCGAGGAGGCCGGCCGCCAGTGGGACAAGCGCTGGACCGGCACCGGGGCGATGCAGGCGGCCACGTCGGTCATGCGGGCCCAGCAGATCGTGCTGGCGCGCGTCGACGAGGCGCTCAAGCCGTGGTCGCTCACCTTCGCCCGCTACGAGGTGCTCGTGCTGCTCCACTTCTCCAAGGAGGGCGCGCTGCCGCTCGGCAAGATGGGCGACCGGCTGATGCTCCACCAGGCCAGCGTCACCAACCTGGTCGACCGCCTCGAGCAGCAGGGCTACCTGCGCCGCGTCCCCCACCCCACCGACCGCCGCACCACCCTCGCCGAGCTCACCGCCGAGGGGCGAGCCATCGTCGACGACGCCACCCAGGCCGTCGTCGCCGCCTCCATCGGCGTCGCCGAGCTGACCGACCGCGATCAGCGAGACCTGCACCGCATCCTCAAGAAGCTCCGAGCCGGCGCCGCCGACTTCGAGCCGTAGGCGAGCGGCGTCAGGCGGGCGGCGTCAGGAGGGCGCCGTCACGCGTCGAGCTCCTGGAACAGCGTCAGCTGGAGCCCTGCAGGAGCCGCGAGGCGGGCGTTGCGCGACCGCCACGGCGTCTCGACCGGTTCGGCCACCACCGTGGCGCCGGCGCCGGCGAGCTCCGCAGTGGCGACCCGTGACGTCGTCGACCCGGAAGGCGACCCGGAACGAGCCCGCAACCCGCCGGCCCACCTCCACCTGTCGATGAAGGCGGCGTGCGGCGGATCGGCCAGCTCCAGCGTCGCCCGGCCGGCGTCGAGGATCGTGACGCGACCTCCTGAGCTTGAGAACGCCGCCCGCTCCTCGAGACCGAGGACGTCCCGGTAGAACGCCAGCGCGTGGTCGTAGTCGGGCGCGGTCACGACGAGGCGGAGCTCGGAGACGGCCATGGGTCCTCCTGGCGGTCCAGGGGACGGCGGCGTTGCTCCTCGGCCAACCACGCCGAAGGCGACCTGCTTCCCCGGTGCCTGCGGCCGGCACGAGATTCCTCCGGACATCCCCGCCGGTCCGGACATATGGGGTCGTGGCGTCGGTCGAACACACGTACGATTACCGCATGGCGGAGCAGGTGGATGCGGTCATCGAGGAGCTGCTCGAGGTGGACCTCGACGCGCTCGACGATGCGGCGCTGCACGAGGTGGTCGTGCGGTTGGAGCGGCAGGCGTCGCGGTTCGCGGCGGCGCAGGCTCGTCTGCTCTCGGCATGGGACGCCCGTGGCATCTGGGCCGCCGACCGGTCGCGATCGCCGAGCGCCCGGCTGGCCCGGGACGCCGCCTGCTCGCCCGCGCACGCCGGCCGAGAGGTTCGGCGAGCCCGGAAGCTGCGGACGATGCCGGCGACGCGCGCCGCGTTCGAGGCGGGCGAGCTGTCGACCGACCACGTCGACGTGCTGGCGGCGGCGAACCACGAGCCGTTGCAGGCGCTGTTCGCCCGCGACGAGGAGCTGCTCGTCGGCCACGCCCGCGCGCTGTCGTTCGACGACTTCGTCCGCCTCGTGCGGCACTGGCGCAACTGCGCCGACGATGCCGCGGCCGATGACGCCGAGGACCGGGCGGCGAAGGTCCACGCCGGGCGCTACGCCCGCAAGGCGCGGACGTTCGACGACGCCGTCGACGTGCAGGCCCGCCTCGGCCCGCTCGACGGTGCGGTCTTCGGAGGCGAGCTCGATCGGCTGGAGCGGGAGCTCTTCGAGGCGGACTGGGCCGCGGCCCGAGCGGTGCACGGTGACGACACCCGGTTCGAGCACCTGGCCCGAACCGCCGAGCAGCGGCGCGCCGACGCGCTCGTCGTGATGGCGAAGCGATCGGCGGCGATGCCGGCCGATGCCCGACCGGCGCGCTACCTCGTGACGATCCTCATCGACGCCGAGACGTTCGCCTACGACGCCTGCGGCCTCGCGGCACGCCTCTTCCGCCGTGGCGACCGGACAAGCGGTCGAGAGGGCGAGCGGGCGTTCGAGCACAGGACGTGCGAGCTGGCGGACGGGACGGTGCTCACGCCGGCGCAGGTCGCCGGGGTGCTGACCGAGGCCGATGTCGAGCGGATCGTGTTCGGGCCCGGCTCTCGGGTCATCGACGTCGGGGTGCGCACGCGGTGCTTCACCGGGGCGACCCGCCGGGCCGTCGAGGTGCGAGACCGCCACTGCACGTTCCCGGGGTGCCGGGAGCCGGCCGACCGGTGCGAGGTCGACCACATCGTCGAGTACGCGTCCGGCGGCCTCACGACCCAGGACAACGGCCGCCTGCTCTGCGCCTTCCACAACCGCCAACGTCCCGGCCGCAGCTCGCCTCCGGCTGACGGGCCGTGACCACCAGGCGGGCGAGCGCCGAGCCCTTGCTCGTAGGGTCCGGTGATGGCACGGCCGACGGGGTACCTGGCATCTGCGGTGCTGGCGGGCATCGCCGCGCTGCACGTGGCGTGGGGGCGCGGATCGTCGTTCCCCTACGCCGACCGGGACGAGGTGGCGGCGAAGGTGGTCGGCTCGTCGGCGGTCCCGCCGCCGGCGGCCTGCTACGCCGTGGCCGGCGCGCTGGTGGTGGCCAGCGGGCTCGCCGCCGACGTGCCGGTCGGCCCGCCGGCGCTGCGGCGGATGGGGCGGGCCGGCGTCGCCACGGTGCTCGGGGTGCGCGGCGTGCTGGGCCGGGCCGGGCGGACCGACGTGGCGTCACCGGGCAGCGATGGCGCCGCGTTCCGCCGCCTGGACCGCCGGATCTACTCGCCGCTGTGCCTGGCCCTGGCGGCGGCGACGGTCACGGCCCGCCGCCCCTGAGGGAGCGGGCCGACCGGGCCAGCCGGTCAGCCGTCGGATCAGCTCGGGTGGTAGCGGGCGGCCGGGGTGCCCGGCGGGTGGACCACGCCAGGCTGGGCATCGGGGTTGCCGACGCAGACCTCGCCCTCGAGGCCGTCGGGGTCGCGGAAGAAGACGCTCAGGACGGGGCCGAAGTCGGTCACGAAGCCGTCGCTGGCGCCGCAGTCGATCAGCCGGTCGCGGATGGTGTCGAAGGCCTCGAGCGAGGCGGCCTGGAGGCCCATGTGGTCGAGGCGGCCCCGGCCGAACATCGGCGTCTGGCGGGCCGGCTCCTCGTTGCCGGCGATCTGGAACACGTTGAGCTCCGAGCTCGGCCCGATCTTGATCAGCGTCAGCCGGAAGCCGTCCTGGTCCTGCAGCGTGCCGTCCTCGGTCGCCTCGAAGACGTCGGTGTAGAAGGCGACGAGGCGGTCGGTGTCTGCGGTCAGCACCGCCACGTGGTTGATGCCGTCGAGGAGCACCCGAGCAGTGTGCCCCACCGATCCGATCGCTGCCCGACGATCAGGCTTGGTCGAGCTGGTCGAGCTCGGCCAGCACGGCCTCGGTGTCGGCGCCCAGGGGACGACCGGGCCAGCGGAGGCGGCCGGGGGTGGCCGAGAGGCGGGCGACCAAGCCCTGCATGGGGGTGCCGCCGACGTCGGCCACCATGCCCCGGGCGAGGGCGTGGGGGTCGGCGGCCAGCTGGTCCATCCGGTAGACGGGGGCGGCGGCGGCGTGGGCCGCCTCGAACGTGGCCAGCACCTCGGCCAGGGGACGGGCCGCGCACCAGGCGGCGACCTGGGCGTCGACCTCGTCGCGGTGCTCGATGCGCCCGGCGAACGACGAGAAGCGCGGGTCGTCGCCGAGGCCCACCAGCTCCATCACTCGCACCGCGACCGACTCGGCGCTGGTGGAGATGGCCACCCACTCGCCATCGGCGCAGCGGTAGGTCCCTCGGGGCACCGAGTACGGGATGCCCGAGCCGAGGCGGGGCTGCAGCTCGCCGCGGGTCTCCCACACGCCCATGAGCGGGCCCATGAGCTGGAACAGCGACTCGAGGAGGTTGACGTCGACGACCTGGCCGACGCCCGAGTGCAGCGCCACCATGGTGGCGAAGGCGGCCACCAGCGCGGTGACCTCGTCGGTGAGGGCGATGGGCGGCAGCAGCGGCGCCCCGTCCGGCTCGCCGTTGATCGCCGCGAAGCCCGACATGGCCTCGGCGAGGGTGGCGAAGCCGGGCCGGCCGGCGTACGGCCCGTCCTGGCCGAACCCGCTGACCCGCACCACCACCAGCCGTGGGGTGGCAGCGATGAGGTCGGTGGGCGGCAGGCCCAGGCGCTCGAGCGTGCCCGGCCGGAAGTTCTCCACCAGCACGTCGGCGGTGGCCACCAGCCGGCGGAAGCGGCCGAGGTCGTCGGCGTCCTTTAGGTCGAGCTCGACGGTGCGCTTGTTGCGGCCGGCGAGCTTCCACCACAGGGTGACGTCGTCGGCCGGGTCGACCCACCCCATTGCCCGCGTGGTGTCGCCGGAGCCGGGCCGCTCGACCTTGATGACGTCGGCACCGAAGTCGGCCAGGTACCGGGCGCACCCCGGCCCGGCCACCACCGTGGAGACGTCGACCACCCGCAGGTCGTGGAGCGGCCCGTCGGCCGGCCCCGGTCGGCCGACCGGCTCCGGTGGAGTCTGCTCGGACGGGGTCACGGCGCGCCCACGTCAGTCGAGGACGTGGGTGAGGGGCAGGGAGGCGGCCCTGCCGGTCATGAGGCGGATGATCGAGGCCAGGTCGTCGTCGCGGCCGAGGTCGAGCAGCACCTCGATCGTCACCCGTGCGGCCGCGGTCGGCGGGCTGGTCGGCAGGTCGATGGCGGCGGCCAGGTCGAGGCCGTGGGTCACCAGCTCGACCACCCGGGTGGCGAGGTACTGGTCGAGCTGCATCTCGCCCACGAACAGGTGCATGGGGTGGTCGGGCGGCAGGTTGTTGACCAACCGCTCGGCCCGGGCGGCCAGGTCGTCCGTCGCGCTCACCCAGTCGTCGTGGTCGTGGGCCTCGCGCTTGGCCCGGGTGGCGATGTGCACGTGCGGCGTCTGCTCGGCGAGCACGGTGCGGAAGTAGCCGGCGGCGGAGTAGATCTCTGTCTCGTCCTTCACGTCGCCGTCGACGTACTCGACGATCGTCCTGTAGGCCCGGTTGGTGTGGGCCACCAGCTCCCGCACCGACCACTCGCCCAGCGCCGCTCGGTCCCAGACGTGGTCGTCGACGGCGCCCACGAGCGACCGCCACCACTGGCTGGCGAACCGGAACGCGCCGGCGACCTCGTGGTGCTCGAAGATGCGGTCGGCCACGACGCCCAGCCCCGATCAGGCCGCCGACGCGGGCACGACGAAGCACCGGTCGGCCAGCGTCCCGAACGCGTAGTCGTGGTAGAGCCCGGCGTACATGTGGCGGGTCTGCTCGGTCCAGGCCAGCGCCTCCGGCGTGGAGATGCGGTGCTCGACCTGCACCACCCCGCCCTCGTGCACGCGGTACTCGGCCCAGGCGCCCGGGTAGTCCTTCACGCACGCCACCTCGACCCACGCCACGTCGCCGGTGGCCTCGAAGCGCCGCACCCGGTTCCGGTGGGTGTGCCCGGCGAAGTAGGCCCGGATCGCGGGGCGCCGGGCCACGAGGGCCACCAGCGCCTCCGAGGCGTCGAGGTCGATGCCGAAGGTGCGGTCGGCCTTCTCGCGCGAGGTGCGGTCGCCGACCTGGTGGTGCCCGAAGAGGAGGACGGGGCGGTCGGCTCGGGAGGCCAGCTCGTCGAGCCAGGACAGCTGGTCGGCGGTGACGGTGCCGGCCACCGCGCCGTCGACCGACGTGTCGATGATCGCCAACGTGGCGCCCTGGAGCACCACCTCCTGGACCGGGTCGGCGGCCTCGCGCAGGCCGTTGTAGGACTCGTGGTTCCCCCGCACGACGTGGAGCCGGTCGCCGAACGCGGGCGCGTAGGCGGCCCGGAAGGCGTCGTACTCCTCGATCGTGCCGTTGGAGGTCAGGTCGCCCTTGACCACCACCGCATCGGGGGCGATGGCGGCGATCTCGGCGACGGCGGCGCGGTTCATGACCTCGGGGTACGGCGGATCGCCGGGGGCCGACCGGAACACCGGGCCGAGGTCGGAGCCCTCGATCACGCCGCACACCTCCTCGCCGAAGTGCACGTCGTTGACGGTGGCGAACGTGGCCAGCAGCTCTCCCGGTGCGGGGAGGGTGCGGAAGGCGAAGCCGTCGAGCTCGTGGTCGGTGTCGGGGGCCAGGCCCTCGTGGCGTCGCACCTGACGCCCGTGGTGGACGACGGCGAGGTCGGGGCCCACCGTGGTGAGCTCGGGGGCCGGCGCCGGGTCGCCGATCGCGGCGACCCAGTCGTCCACCGGGTCGTCTCCGGGCGAGGGCGGCGTCACGGGCCCGACCCTACCGACGTGCTACCAGGGCCGGTTCCGGCGCTGCGGGATCGGCTTCGACCACCAGCGGCCCGACCAGCGCCAGCGGGGCGTGGGGTCGGCGGCCGCCGGCGCCGCGGCGCGCGGCCAGGCGACCTCGACGGCGGCCACGATGGCGGCCACCTCCTGGTCGGAGGGCACTGGCGTGATGTGGGCGGGGGTGACCTTCGGATCGCTCATGGGCGCGGGGCTCGGGCTCGGCTCACAGCGGCATGTTGCCGTGCTTGCGGGGCGGGAGCTCCTCCTTCTTCGACTCGAGCATGGAGAGGCCGTCGATGAGCATCTTGCGGGTGTCGGCCGGGTCGATGACGTCGTCGACGTAGCCCCGCTCGGCGGCGACGTAGGGGTTCAGCCACTTCTCGGCGTAGACGTCGACCAGCTCCGCCTTCTTGGCCTCCTTGTCGTCGGCCGCGGCGATCTCGGTGCGGTTGAGGATCTCGACGGCGCCCGAGGCGCCCATCACCGCCAGCTCGGCGGACGGCCACGCGTAGGAGAGGTCGGAGCCGATCGACTTGGAGTCCATCACCACGTAGGCGCCGCCGTAGGCCTTGCGGGTGATGACCTGGATCCGGGGCACCGTGGCCTCGCAGTAGGCGTAGAGCAGCTTGGCGCCGTGGCGGATGATGCCGTTGTACTCCTGGTCGACCCCGGGGAGGAACCCCGGCACGTCCACGAACGTGACGATCGGGATGTTGAACGAGTCGCAGGTGCGCACGAAGCGGGCGGCCTTCTCGCTGGCCTCGATGTCGAGCACGCCGGCGTAGGCCGAGGGCTGGTTGCCGACCACGCCGACCGACCGGCCGCCGAGCCGGACGAAGCCGCACACGATGTTCGTGGCCCACTTCGAGAAGTACTCGAAGAACTCGTTGTCGTCGGCGACGGCCCGGACGACCTCGCGCATGTCGTAGGGCACGTTGGCGCTGTCGGGCATGAGGTCGATCAGCTCGGGCGTCGGCCGATCGTGGGGGTCGCCGCCGTCGAGCTCGGGCGCCGTCTCGAGGTTGTTCGACGGCAGGAACGAGAGCAGGAAGCGGACGTCGTCGAGGCACGCCTTGTCGTCCGGCGCGGTGAAGGCGGCGATGCCCGACTTGGAGGCGTGCGTCTGGGCGCCGCCGAGCTCCTGCTGGGTGACGTCCTCGCCGGTCACCGTCTTCACGACGTCGGGGCCGGTGATGAACATGTACGACGTGTCCTCGACCATGAAGACGAAGTCGGTCATGGCCGGGCTGTAGACCGCGCCGCCGGCGCAGGGGCCCATGATCACGCTGATCTGGGGCACCACGCCCGACGACTTCACGTTCCGGTAGAAGATGCCGCCGTAGGAGGCGAGGCTGACCGGCCCCTCCTGGATGCGGGCGCCGGCCCCGTCGTTGAGCCCGACCACCGGGGCGCCGACCTTGAGCGCCATGTCCATGAGCTTGTGCGTCTTCTCGGCGAACACCTCGCCGAGGGCCCCGCCGAAGAGCGTGAAGTCCTGGGAGAACACGAAGACCTTGCGGCCCTCCACCGTGCCCCAACCGGTGATCACGCCGTCGGTGTAGGGCCGCTCGGGGATGTCGGGGTTGCGGTGCCGGGCGAGCATGTCGAGCTCGCGGAACGAGCCCTCGTCGAGCAGGTACTCGATGCGCTCCCGGGCCAGCATCTTCCCCCGGTCGTGCTGGCGCTGGACCGACCGCTCCGACCCCGGCTGGCGGGCCTGCTCCTTGCGGGCGCGCAGGTCGGCGAGACGCTCACGGATGGGGTGCTCGGGCATGGCCGTCAACCTAGGCGCGGCCCCAATCCCCGAGGAAACGCCGGTGGCGGCTCCGAGGTCGACCCAGCAGGCCTCCGGGCGTCCCGTTCCGAGGCGGCCGAGCAGGGCCGACGGCGGTGGGCCAAGGTGTCGGCCATGGACCACCCACCCCGCATCGCGCCGCTCCCCGCCGAGGGCCGCGACCCCCGCACCGAGGAGCTCCTCCGGTCGCTCCGCCGCGACCCCGACGGGGAGGACATGCACCTCTTCAGCACCCTGGCCCACCACCCCCGCCTGCTGAAGCGGTGGTCGGCGTTCGGTGGCCTGCTGCTCGCCGGCGGTGCCCTCCCGCCGCGAGACCGGGAGGTGCTCATCCTGCGGACGGCGGCCAACACCGGGGCGGACTACGAGTGGGGCCACCACCTGCCGATCGGGCGGGCCGCCGGCCTCTCCGACGACGAGGTGGCGTCACTGGCGTCGTTCACCTCCACGACCCGCAGCCCGCACGACGACCTCCTCGTCCGCGCCGCCGACGAGCTCCACGCCGACGCCGTGATCGGCGACGACACGTGGGCCGAGCTGGCCGCCACCTACGACGAGCAGCAGCTGATCGAGGTCTGCATGGTCGTCGGCCAGTACCACCTGGTCGGCTTCACCCTGAACTCGCTGCGGATCCAGCGCGAGGCCGGCGTCGAGGCGCTGCCGTCGTGACCGGCCTCGGCTCGGGCCGCCGCCTCGAGGGGCGCAAGGTCCTGGTGGTCGGCGCCGGCACCCGCGCCACCGGCGACCCCGACGCACCGCCCGGCAACGGACGGGCCATCGCCGTGCAGGCGGCGCGCGAGGGCGCCACGGTGGCCTGCGCGGACATCGACCGCGACGCGGCCCGCGCCACGGCGAACATCATCCGCGACGAGGGCG
>DATAGR010000520.1:0-2284 GCA_036263575.1 Aquihabitans sp.
TGCCGCTGTTCTTCGCCTTCATCTCCCTGACGCTGCCGGCCGGCATCGTCGTGTACTTCCTCGTGTCCAACCTGTTCCGCATCGGGCAGCAGGCGTTCATCACCCGAACGATGTACAGCGGGACCGATGGAGCCCTGGCCACCACCGCCAGAGAAGTTGACACATCGTCAACAGCGAAGCCCAAGGGCATCATGGCCCAGATGCGCGAGATGGGCCTCCCCAACCCGGGGCAGGCCAAGGAGGAGGTGCGCGCCGCTAAGGGCGCCACCAACGCCAAGGCCAAGGGCACGACGACCAAGGCAGGTGCTGCTGCGCCCAAGCGCGGCGCCACCGCCACCACCGCCAAGCCGACCGCCCCCGTGCGCAAGGCCTCGGGACCGAGCCGAACGGCGCCACAGAACGCCAACCGGTCCCAGAAGAAGAAGAAGAGGAAGTGATCATCTAGTGGAGTGGGTGGAAACCACGGGACGCACCGTGGACGATGCCAAGGACGCGGCCCTCGACCAGCTCGGGATCGACGAGAGCGAAGCCGAGTTCGAGGTGCTCGAGGAGGCCAAGACCGGCCTGTTCGGGCGGGTGCGCAGCGATGCTCGCGTGCGCGCCCGGGTGGCGCCGAAGTCACCACGGCCCAAGCAGGAGCGGCGCCCGCGCAAGCAGCGCCCGCGCCGAGAGGACAAGCCGGCCACCAAGGCGCAGGCGGCGGCCACGGTGGCCCCCGACGCGACCGGCGCCGAGGAGGTCGAGGCTGCCCAGGAGGGCGCGCCGCCGGCCAAGCGCCGCCGCGGCGGCGGCCGGGGCCGCACCGCCGATGCGAACGGCGACACCGCCGACAACCAGGAAGGCAACGAGATGAGCGACGACGTGGTCTCGGTCGACCAACAGGCCGACATCATCAGCGAGTTCCTCGAGGGCCTCCTCGACGCCCTCGACGTGGAAGGCGAGATCGCCCGCCAGAAGGTCGACGACGACACTGTCGAGCTCGGCGTCAACGGCAGCGACCTCGGCCTGCTGATCGGGCCCAAGGGCCAGACGCTCACCGCCGTCCACGAGCTCTCCCGCACGGTGCTGCAGCGCCGGGCGACCGGCCGCCACGACGGGCGCGTCCGCATCGACATCGGTGGCTACCGCCAGCGTCGGCAGGAGGCCCTGGCCCGCTTCGTGCAGGCCCAGGCCTCCGAGGTCATCGCCCAAGGCGTCGCACGGGCCCTGGAGCCCATGAACGCCGTCGACCGCAAGGTGGTCCACGACACCGTCAACGAGATCGACGGCGTGGCCACCGAGTCCGAGGGCGTCGACCCCAACCGCCGGGTCGTGATCGTGCCCGAGCGCGCCGAGGGGTGACGGCCACGCTGACCGGCCTCCTGGAGGAGGCACGGCAGCTCGGCTTCCTCGGGCCCGGGCCCGTCGAGGCCCACCTCGTGCGGGCGGCGGCGTTCGCCGCCGCCGTGCCCGACCCACCCGCCCGCGCCCTCGACCTGGGCGCGGGCGGTGGCCTTCCCGGGCTGGTGCTGGCCGGGGACCACTGGCCGGGTGCTCGTGGTGCTTCCTCGACGCGTCGCGCAAGCGGACCGCGTTCCTCGAGGAGGCGGTCGAGCGCCTCGAGCTGGGCGACCGGGTCACCGTCGTGACGTCACGGGCCGAGGAGCACGCCCGGGTGGCGGGGGAGCGGGGGGCCTACGACCTGGTGGTGGCCCGCAGCTTCGCGTCGCCGGGCGTGACCGCGGAGTGCGCCGCTCCCCTACTGCGCCTCGGTGGCCACCTGGTCGTGAGCGAGCCGCCGAGCGGCGATCCCGCCGACCGCTGGCCGAGCGGGGCCTTGGGCCAGCTCGGTCTGGGCGAACCGGCCGGCGTGGTGGTCGACGGTCCCGAGCCGACCCACCTCGTCAGGATCCGCCTGGAGACGCCGACAGCGGACCGCTACCCGCGCCGGGTCGGCATCCCGGCGAAGCGGCCGCTCTTCTGAGCCTGCCGGCACCACGGCCGCTGTCGCCGATCCCAGGACGGCGGCAGTACTCGACGTGGCCGGCCTCTGCCTTCGTCGCGGCCGTCGTGACCGAGCCGCGCGCGTGCGTTTCACGTGAAACGTGCTGGACGGTGCACGGTTCGCCGAGGCACGGTGGACAGATGTCGACGCCGTTGCCATTGCCCGCCTCGTGGTCCCTCGCCCCCGACCTGGGCGATGCGCTCGTGCGGCTCGAGCCCCTCGGCCCGGAGCACGTGGCCGACCTGGACGAGGTGGTGGCCGACGGCGTCCTCGGCCGCCTTTGGTACACCAGCACACCGG
>DATAGR010000521.1:0-1952 GCA_036263575.1 Aquihabitans sp.
CGGCTTCGGCTTCCCCGGCGTGCGGGTCGACGGCAACGACGTGCTGGCCGTCCTGGCCGTCACGCGCGCCGCCCTCGAGGCCGCCCGCACCGGCCAGGGGCCGACCTTCATCGAGGCGTTCACCTACCGCATGGGCGCGCACACCACCTCCGACGACCCGACCCGCTACCGGCTGGCCAGCGAGCTCGAGGAGTGGAAGCTGCGCGACCCGATCGCCCGGCTCAAGGCGCACCTGTCCCGCAGCGGCATCGCCGACGGCGCCTTCTTCGACCAGGTCGAGGCCGAGGCCGACGAGCTCGCCGCCCGGATCCGCAGCGGTACCACCGAGATGGCCGATCCACCGCCGACCAGCATGTTCGACTCGGTGTACGCCGAGCAGACGCCCCACCTCGCGCAGCAGCGCGACGAGTTCCTCGCCTACCACGCGAGCTTCGAGCAGGAGGGCCACTGAGATGGGCGCCCAGACGCTGACGATCGGCAAGGCGCTGAACCTGGGGCTGCGCAAGGCGCTGGAGGACGACGCCAAGGTCGTCCTCATGGGCGAGGACATCGGCAAGCTCGGCGGCGTCTTCCGCATCACCGACGGCCTGCAGAAGGACTTCGGCGACGACCGCGTCGTCGACACCCCGCTCGCCGAGGCCGGCATCCTCGGCACCGCCGTCGGCCTGGCCATGCGCGGGTACCGGCCGGTCTGCGAGATCCAGTTCGACGGCTTCGTGTTCCCCGCCTACAACCAGATCGTCACCCAGGTCGCCAAGATCCACGCCCGGTCGCGGGGCCGGCTGCCGATGCCGATCGTCATCCGCATCCCCTTCGGCGGCGGCATCGGCGCGGTCGAGCACCACAGCGAGAGCCCCGAGGCCTACTTCGCGCACACCGCCGGGCTCAAGGTCGTGGCGGTCAGCAACCCGGTCGACGCCTACTGGGGCATCCAGCAGGCCATCGCGCACCCCGACCCGATCGTGTTCCTCGAGCCCAAGCGCCGGTACTGGGAGAAGGCCGAGGTCGATCCGGACGCCACGCCCGGGCCGCTGTTCGCCTCGCGGATCGTCCGCGGTGGCGACGACGTCACCGTGCTCGCGTACGGCCCGATGGTGAAGACCGCCCTGCAGGCGGCCGAGGCCGCGCAGGAGGAGGGCCGCTCGCTCGAGGTCGTCGACCTGCGGACGCTCTCCCCGCTCGACCTCGACCCGGTGTTCGAGTCCGTCCGCCGGACCGGCCGCTGCGTCGTCGTGCACGAGGCGCCGCTCACCCTCGGCCTCGGCGCCGAGATCGCCGCCCGCGTGACCGAGACCTGCTTCCACTCCCTGGAGGCCCCGGTGCTGCGGGTCGGCGGCTACGACACCCCCTACCCACCGTCGAAGCTGGAGGAGGAGTACCTCCCCGACCTCGACCGCGTCCTGGACGCCGTCGACCGGTCGATGGGGTTCTGAGATGACCGGATCGACGTCCCTGCTCCGCCAGTTCCGCCTGCCCGACGTCGGTGAGGGGCTCACCGAGGGCGAGATCCTGCAGTGGCTGGTGCAGGTCGGCGACACCGTCACGGTCAACCAGCCGCTGTGCGAGGTGGAGACGGCCAAGGCCGCCGTCGAGCTGCCCTCGCCCTACGCCGGCACGGTCACCGAGCTGCTGTTCGAGGCCGGCACGATGGTCGACGTCGGGACGCCGATCATCACCATCGACGTCGGCGGGGGCGCCGCCCCGGCACCCGGCGCCGGCCCGGCACCCGCCGCCGCACCCGCCGCCGGCACGTCCGACGGGACCTCCGACGAGCCCGCCGCGGGCCTCATCGGCGGGGCCGCGCCCGGCGGGCGCACCGCCGTGCTGGTCGGCTACGGCCCCCGGAACACCGAGGCCCGCCGCCGTCCCCGGCGGGCGCCGGCCGAGGCGCCGGCCCCGGTCGAGGCCACGGCCGGGCCCCTCCCGGGCGCCGACTACGGCTCGGGCGGCAG
>DATAGR010000522.1:0-2142 GCA_036263575.1 Aquihabitans sp.
CCTTCCTGACCGTCATGGTCCTGCGTGAGCGATACCGGCGAGCCCACCGCGACCCGGCGGACGGCGCGCCGCCCCGGGCGTCGCCTCCTGCCCCGCGTTAGCGTCCGCCCATGGCCACCGGGCGTGCACTGCTGCTGATCGCCGACATCGGGGGCTACACGGAGTACATGCAGTACCACCGCAGCGTCCTGGGGCACGCGGAAGCGGCGACCAGCCGGATGCTCGACAAGGTGGTCGGTGCGGCGCGGGGCTTCGATCTGGTCGAGATCGAGGGCGACGCCGCATTCCTGTCCCGCGACCTCGCTGCGGGCGAACCGGTGTCGATCGACACGGTCACCCAGGCGGCGATCTCCATGCACCGCGCCTTCCACCAGGAGCGGCGGCTCATCGAGCGCAACATGTGCCCCTGCGGCAGCTGCACGAAGACGGCCGAGCTCAAGCTCAAGTTCGTCGCCCACGTCGGCGAGGTCGCGACGCAGACGATCAAGCGCCGTCGCAAGCTCGTCGGTGTCGATGTCATCCACGTTCACCGTCTGCTCAAGAACCCGATCGGTGTGCCCGAGTACGTCCTCGTCTCCGAGGACGTCCGTGGCGGCGAGGCCACCCCGGCCGAGCCGGCGATGCAGGAGATCACCCTCGAGCTGGAGGGGATCGGTCCGGCACGGAGCTACTACCTCGACGTCGGTGACATCGCCGCGCCGCCCGCCGCCCTGCCGGACCCGACGTGGCCGCAGCGCATCGGCGGCACCCTCGGCATGGTCGGACGGGGCCTGCCGCACATCGGTCGCCGTCGCCGGGTCACGGCGTCGGTCGAGTGATCTCCGTCGCGGCGTCTCGCGCCGCGGTGGTGGTGACCACCTCGCGTCCCACCGTCGCGCTCATCGGGTAGCCGGTCACGGCGGTCAGGAAGGCGGGGCGGTCAAGGACGCCGAGGCGTAGGGGCTCGTCGCCCGATGCGAGGACGGTCGCCGTGCGCGGCCGGTCGTCGAGGAGGGCGATCTCGCCGAAGCCCTCGCCCCGCCCGAGCGAGTTGACGACACGCCCGTCGCGCACGACGTCCGCACGGCCGGACTCGACCACGTAGAACCGGTCGCCCGCATCGCCTTGCGCGAAGACCTGCTGCCCGGACGCGACCTCGCTGCGGTCGAGTGCGGCACCGAGTTGCTCGATCGTGGCCGCGGGCAGGGCGGCGAGCATCGGCACGGCGCGCAGCAGCTCGATGTCGGCGTCGCGGACGCGCAGCCGGCCGTCGAGCCGACGCAGCATGGTCCAGCTCGCCGCCACCGCGAGGGGCGCCAGGACGCCGACCACTACGAGCGAGGTGCGTGGGCCGAGCTCCTCGACCAGGACCGGCCCCAGCAGGCCACCGAGGGCGAACCCGAGCGTCAGGATGGCCTCGAAGCCGGCGAACATCCGCGCCAGGACCGCCTCGTCCGTCATCCGGGCCAGGATCGTGAACCCGCCGACGTCGATCAGCGCGTTGCCGACGCCGACCACGCCGAGCAGCACGATGGCCGCCGCCAGCTCCGGCAAGGCGCCGATGAGCACGAGGGGTGCCCCGAACAGGGCGATCCCGATCCCGAACCACGTGGCGAGCCGTCCGCGCCGGACGAGGGTGAAGGCGAAGATCGAGCCGAGCACCCCGCCGGCGCCCACGGCGGCGTTCAGCACCCCGACGCCCGGGTCACCGGTGTCGAACACGTCGATGGCCAAGACGACGGTGAAGACGGTCAGGCACCCGCGCGTGATCGTCTGGACGACGCCGAGCCCCGTGACCAGCGACAGCGTGCGATCGCCGGCGATGGTGGCGAAGCCACGGACGACGTCGCGACCACCCGGCCCCGGCGCATCCGCCCGCGGTGGCGGATCGTTGGGGAGGGCGACGACGACGAGCCCGCCGAGCAGCGAGGCGGCGGCGCACGCCGCGAACGCCGCGGCCGGCCCGCTGACCGCGAGGAGCGCAGCCGCGGCCACCGGACCGCCGAGGGTCGAGAGCGAGTCCAACATCCCCCGGACCGCGTTGGCGCTCGTCAGGTCGCCGGGGGACCGCGCGAGGGCGGGGAGCAGCGCCGAGTGCGCTGGCCGGAAGATCGCCACCGCGACCGTCGCCACGATGGCGAAGCCGTAGATCGCCACGGCGGG
>DATAGR010000523.1:0-6380 GCA_036263575.1 Aquihabitans sp.
ACCCTTCACCATCGATACGCCGGCGAAGTCGCAGTTGTCGAGGTGTTCGACGGCGAGGTTGACGATGCGATCGAGGACCTCGGACTCGTCCTCGTCGACGAGCGCCCGGGCCACTTCGCCGAACATCTCGGCGACCCGCACGGTCTCTTCGTCGTCGTCCTGCATGCCGGCAACCTACCAATCGGCCGCTTCACCGCTCGTGCCGCAGCTCGGCGTGATCCGTGCGCCACGTCGAGGTCTTGAGCTCCACCCAGTGCCGCGACCGCTTGCCTGGCACGTACTTCGACTCCCGGTGCTTGAGCACAACACCCTCGAGGCCGTGCTCGACGCACGCCCTGATGGCTGCCCCGGGCGCCTCGGCGAACGACGACGCCCGTGCACCAGGTGTCGGCGTGCAGGTCGAGATCCTCGAGGACGGCACGCCGCTGCCGGTAGGGCGGGCACGGGCGTGACGGGTGCCGGCCTCTTTCACGTCCGGGGATGACCCGGCCCTGAGGTCTGAGTGGGTAGAAGAGCAGCACGTGACCGAAGGAGCATCCGATGGTGAAGGTTCCAGGCCCTCAGGCCGCCATCCCTGACGCCGTGGGGCTGCTCGTGGGCGCAGCCATGCTGGCGCTCGGCCTCTTGGTCTGGATCGTGATACTTCGCGCGCTCTGGTGATGACCTGAGCGGCCCCAACGATCTCCTCGAGTAGCCGACAGGACACCCGGGGGGGATCGTGAGGCCACCGGGCACCGCCAGCTCGGTCGCCTCACTTGTCAGCGTGCAGGCCTCCGTGCGGCAAGGCACGCACGTCGTGGCGAGGCCTACTCGCCGATCACGAGAGCACGCCGGCGGCTAGGGCTCCGATGCGCTCGGCGATGACCGTGACTCGGTCGGGCCACGATGCGCAGACGACGGTGGTGACGGCGAGGAAGGCGAGGCTCGGCAGGCTCGGTGCCGCTGATGGGCGTGAGTGGGCTGAAGGCATGGACCGATCATGCGCAGGGGGTCCGACAGAACGGGCGTTCGATCCGCGCGATGCTCCGGCCATGGGTCTCGAGTGGACCACCGCCAACCTCTCCGACGTGTCGCTCGCAGGCTTCGATGGCCCGATGTACGTGGCCCAGGTCGTCCGCTACGACGTGCCTCGAGGGTGGGTCGGCTACATCCACGGCCACCGGGTCCCGGGCGGGCCGTGGAAGCGGTCGACGCAGGCATGCCGGGCCGTCGAGGTCGAGCTCGACCGACGGGCCCTGGCTACCTCTTGAGGTCGTGCGACTAGCAGGCGGTGGCGAAGTCGCCGTCTGGATGCGGGTCGTCGTCGTCGTCGACGAAGTCGGACAAGACACGGTCCATGACCATCTGGAGGTCCATGTCCGGCGATGGCACCCGATTGTCGTCGCTGCCCTCATGGCAGTGCCAAGGGCCCAGTTCGGGATGGCCGGGATGCATGTCGTACCGCCAGTAGATCGGGACTCCATCGCCGCTGAGGTGGTAGCTGTACTTGGCGTGCTCGATGTCCACGAAGCCGTCCTCGTGCTGGATCTCGTGCACGACGAGCTCGAAATCCAGCACGAGGCCCGGGAGGGACCAGAACGTGATGCGGTGCGCCGGGATGGCCATGATGCGGATCTCCCGCCCTTCCGAGTCGACGGCGAGTCCGCCAATGTCCCAGTAGAACTGGTCAGGGTCGACCGACTCCCCGAAGCAGGCGAGTACTTCGTCCATCCAATCCCTGTAGTCCTCCAGCGACTGGATCCAGCCTGGGATCACTCGCTGATCGGAAGGTGACCGCTAGCTGCCCGCAGCCAGGACCAGCGGTGGAAGTCTGAGCTCTCGACGAGACGACCCTCAGGATCTCGGAAGTTGCCGAAGGGCCGCTCTGCCGTGACGCCGTGGCGTTGGCAGAGGAACTCGTACTCCATCTCCATCGTGACCCGGTGCATGGGCACTCGCTTCGGGCTGAAGTGCTCGCGGGGCCCGGAGCTAGGCCGGCGCTGTGCCAGCTCAGCCCATGCGCGACGGATATCGGCGCTGGTCCTCTTGCCGATCGTCTTGGTCTTGTCCATGCGAGTCTCCCGCCACCGAGTGCTCAAGGGGTCTACCCCCTCCATCGGAATGTTCTCACAGTATGCAAGGGCGAGCAGGGGCGCGTGGCGGACTAACGCTCGTGGCGCAGCTCGGCATGGTCGGTGCGCCACGTCGAGGTCTTGAGCTTCACCCAGTGCCGTGACCGCTTGCCCGGCACGTACCTCGACTCCTGATGCTTCAGCACCACGCCCTCGAGGCCGTGTTCGACGCAGGCCCGGATCGCCGCCTCAGGTGCGCCGGCGAACGACGACGCCGTACACCAGGTGTCGGCGTGCAGGTTGAGATCTTCCAGGACGGCGCGCCGCTGCCGGTAGGGCTCGTGCAGCACTGGCATGCCGCCGGCGACCAGGACGTCGAACGCCACGAACGAGAGCGGCTTTCGGCGCCGTCGGGCGGCCATGCCGGGTGCGACGGCGTAGAAGTCGACGGGGCGGCCTTGGCCGGCAACGAGTTCCCCGTCAAGGACAGTCCCGGTTGGCAGCACCTCGGCGAGGCCGGCGAGCTCTGGCAGCGAGGCAGTAACGTCCCGGCCTGAGCGGGTGCGGATCACTAGGCCGTCGTCATCGAGGTAGACGAGGGCCCGCCAGCCGTCGAGCTTCGGTTCGACGACCCAGGCTTCGTCGAGGACGAGTTGCGGCCGGCGGGTGGCCAGCATCGGCTCGAAGCGGGGCAGCACCCCCCGAGGCTACGGGTGGCGTAGCGTCGCCGCCACGCCGAGGGGGACCGAGAGGCGGTCGGGGCGAGAGGGATCATCATGAGCGACGCGTCCGGCTTCCCGCCGCCACCACCTAGCGGCGCACCGCCGCCCCCGCCGCCGGGCTCGTACACTGCGCCGCCTCCACCTCCGCCAAGTTGGGCATCGCCGCCGCCCATCGCTCCGCCGCCATCTTCCTTCGCAGCGACCCCCGAGCCGGGGAAGCGCAAGATGTGGCCCTGGATCGCCGGTGCCATTGTCGCCTTGCTCGTCATCATCGGCGTCGCTAGCGGTGGACCGGACGACGACACCGAGCAGGTCGCGTCGACGGCCTCGACGACCACGACCGAGGTGGCGGAGACCACTACGACCGAGGACGAGCCCGAGACCGCCACGACCGAGAGGCCCACCACCACGGACGCGCCAACCACCACAGCAGCACCCACCACTACAGCAGCACCCACCACTACAGCAGCCCCCACCACCACTTCCCCGCCGCCTCCGCCTCCGACCACGGCTCCGCCTCCGACGGCTCCGCCCGGGCCGACATTGACCCCCTCACAGCAGCAGGCGGTCGGCGCCGCGCAGAACTACCTCGACTTCAGCGGCTTCTCGCGGCAAGGTCTAATCGGCCAGCTGTCCTCGGAGTATGGCGACCAGTTCAGCGTCGAAGATGCCACGGTCGCCGTGGACAGCCTGAACGTGGACTGGAACGCCCAAGCTGCCGAGTCTGCGAAGAGCTATCTCGAATTCAGCAGCTTTTCGTGCCAGGGGCTGATCGAACAGCTCTCCTCGGAGTACGGCGACCAGTACACCGCCGATCAAGCGACCTACGGAGCGAACCAAACCGGGATCTGCTGACGCCGCTCGAAGTCGTTGAGCGGGCCGGCGTCCGCCATCGGCGAGGCTGTGGCTGCTGCGGCTGTGGACGATGGCGCCGAGCTGGTCTCAGACGTAGAGGCGCGGACGGGGGGTCGGTCGGCCGCCGCGTGGCGTACCGCGAACGCCTCGCGGACGCCGGCCACTCGTTGGTTGTACCCATCGACGGTCGACAGGGCCAGCGGTAGTCCGTCGAGCGCCACGGCCACCCACGGGTCGGCAGGGCGTCCGGCCATCTGACGGTCGATCCACACGTGGGGATCCACCGGTGAGATGCGCAGGAGGGCGTGGACCTTTGTCGGGGAGCGTGCCGCAGGCCAGGAACGGGTGCAGAGCCGACCAGCCGGTGTCGATCGCGCCGATCGTGCGCATCGCCTGGCTCGCTGCGTGCCACGCAGACGTGGCGTCGGCACCCTTGCGCACCAGGGCGCTGGTGTCGGCGAGGTCGATCGGTCCGAGCGTCGTGTGGGCCATGCTGAGCGTGTGCGCCGCCTGGTCGAACGGCGCCCGCCAGACGTCCACAAGGGCGTCGGCGTGCTCGGAGGCGAGGCCGGCGAGTTTCGGCAGCGACGCGGTGACATCTCGGTCACTGCGGTTACGGGTGACGGCGCCGCAGTCGTCGAGGTAGACGAGCGGTGGCCAGCCGTGAGCTGTCGTGCCACCACCTGCCCTCGTCGAGCACGAGCGGGGTCGGCGGGTGGCCGGCATCGGCTCGAACCGCGACAACGGCACGCGATGAGGCTCCGGGTCTAACTTGGCCGAGCAGCGGGGGGACTCCAGCAGAAGGTGGCCGATGGGCGACACGGGTGACGACGAGGGCCCGTTCGACGACTCGCAGGTCCCACGCGCGAGCGATTGGACACCGGAGCAGCTCGAGAAGCTGCGGCGGTTCGTCGAGGACGACGACATAGAGGCCGTTCGACACGGCGCTGCACGACCTCTTGCAGAAAGAGAAGAGACACGATGAAGCGTTACATGTACTTCCTGCCACTTGTCGCCTTCGCGACCGTCGCGACGACCTCGTGCGTGCCCCACCAACTAGACATCGACATCACGATCCGCGACCGGGTCGTCCTCAAGACCCTGCCCGACGGCTCCCAAACAGTCACCGTCACGGGCATCCAGATGTGCACCGGTGGTTCCGATCCCGATCAGGGTGAGCACCTCGACATGTTCATCCGAGTTCAGAACTGGGACGAGGCGGGGGAGCTGACTAGTGGCGCTTGGATCGGTGATCACAGCGGTCACAACCAGCACTGCAATAAGGCTCCGACCCAATACACCACCACATGGGTCATGGAGCCTCACGAGTCGCTGGAGCCTGGCCCTGCGTTCGTTCGCGTCAGCGCCTGCACCAACCCTGGCGAGCGCATCGACGAGGACTGCGACGGGCACCAGAGCAACTCTGGCTATGTCGTGGCGGGGTAACGATTCCCCTCCGCCTGGGTTAGCGGAAGGTCAACCTCTCAGAGGTCAGCCCCCCCGGCTTCGACGGGGTACGGCTCCTGAAGTAGAGGCATGCCCGCGGCGACGAGAAGGCCGACGGCAACGAGGATGACAACGGCTGGCGACGTCGACGGCGGCCATCCAGGGGCAACTGCGTAACGTCCAGGGGCACCGGCGGCCCTTGGAACGCGGTGACGAGCTCCCTGTCGAGCACCGTGCCGACAGGGGCAGCGGGTCGTCGAGGCCGGCAAACTCAGGCAGCGAAGCGGTGACCTCGCTTCAGGCCCGCACGACGAGGCCAGACTCCGGTCCGGCTGGTCTCCTGCGGTGAGCGAGACCTCAGATCTGCTGAGACTTGTAGTTGGTCCCGCCGCCCTGGATGTTCGCCATGGGCGTTTCGACTGGGCCGAAGTGGTAGGTCTCGTCGCCAGTGTGGTCGTAGGCGACGGCACGCACTGAGTGCTCGATGGAAGCGATGCCGTTCGCTGCGGCGGGGAGCAATTGCAATGCGTAGTCTTCGACCAGGCCCGGGCGGCAGTTCCGAATCGTGATTTGCTCCCAGTAGTTGCCCTTGTAGGCCTCCCCGAGGTCGGTGCTCCTATCGATGGCGATCACTTCGTCGTCTGGATCGGGTGTCACCACATGTAGGCCCGCCGCTGCTGTTCCATTCCACACGACGCCGACACTGAGCGTTCGCGTGCCCGTTGTGACCTTCCAGATCGAGTCCATGCAGACCTTAGAGACCTGCCACAGGAGCCCGGACGCCCCCGTCACCCTCACTGCGTCCCGGCCGCTAAGCCCCCCCGTCGTCGTGTTGTAGGCGTACGACGGCGTCAAGGTCAACGGCACCAGGCGCACCAGATTGAAGGTGTCCTTGATGCCGTTTACCGCCCACCAGGAGTCCCTCTGGGAAGTGCCGGTCACTGTCGGATTAGCGCCATCCCAAGATAGAGATGTTGCCAACGGGTTCTGCTGTCCACCGAAGCCATTCAAATTCGATACCGGGTACTGCTCTTCCTGGTAAGTGGAGTATTTAGTCCCTTGTCCGTCACAGGAGTCCACACTCTGGTTGACGGTAGCCCGAAGAGAGTGGCGGTATTCGCCGCCGACCCACAACCACAATCGTTTGTCTTCGCGGTCGTACATTACTTGAGCACGGTCGCCGGCATCCGTCTCCAAACTCGTACCCGAGGCCGTACCTGAATAGGTGAGGTGGTTATGACCGCATGAGACCGGGAACTTGTACGTTCCGGAGATCGTCGATTCCCACTTGTACGGCATGGACCAG
>DATAGR010000524.1:0-4971 GCA_036263575.1 Aquihabitans sp.
CGCCCTCGGGGTCACGGGGATAGGTGCCGAGGTCCTCCGTCGCCGCGAACTGGAGCGGGTTGACGAAGATCGTGAGCGCGGCGACGTCGGTCTCCGCGGCCGCCTGGCGCATCAGCGAGGCGTGCCCCTCGTGGAGGTACCCCATGGTCGGCACCAGGCCGACCGTGGCCCCACCGGCCCGGGCGGCGTCGAGCGCGGCCCGGAAGCCGGCGATGGTCTGGTGGACGTCGGGCACTCGGCACCCCGGAGGTCGGCGGTGACGGCACCGTACGCGGCGGTCCACCGAGGGGGCGAGCCCCGCCCGGCGCTCGAGGGGTAGGTCGGCGCCCCGTCGACCACCCCGGGGAGGACCCATGCTCTACGCCCGACGCTCCGCGCTCCGCACGAGGCAGCTGCTCCAGGACGTCGCCTTCCTGGCCTGGGTGCTGCTGTGGATCCGGATCGGCCAGCACGTCCACGACCTCGTCGGCAAGCTCGGCACGCCGCCAGACCGGCTGGCCGCGGCCGGGCGCGCCCTCCGATCGGCCGGCGGCCGGGCCGGCTCGTCGGTCGACGACCTGCCCGTGGTGGGCGACCGGTTGGCCGAGCCGTTCTCCCGGGTGGGCGACGGCGGTGACGCGCTGGTGCGGGCCGGCGAGGCCGGCGGCGCGGCCGCCGACGACCTGGCGCTGGCCCTGGGGCTCATCGTCGCCCTGCTGCCCATCGCCTACGTGGCGTTCAAGTACCTGCCCGACCGGCTGCGGTGGATCGACGAGGCCGGCGCCGCCGACGCCCTGGTCGCCGCGCCCGGCGGCACCGAGCTGTTCGCCCTGCGCGCCCTGGCCAACCAGCCGCTGAAGGCGCTGCGCCGGGTGGACGACGACCCCTACGGTCCGTTCCGTGCCGGGCGGGTGGAGGCCCTGGCCGCCCTGGAGCTGCGCCGGCTCGGGCTCGACGTCCCGACCGGTGAGCGGGTGCCCGGCTAGAGCTCGGGCGGCAGGCCGGTGCCGTCGACGAGGCGGCGGGCGGCGGCGGCCAGCGCCCGATAGGCCTCCTGCTCCTCGGGGTCGAGCGCGGCCAGGTGGCGGGCCACCGTGTCCCAGTCGCCCCGCGCCACCGGTCCGGTGAGCGCCTCGGCGGCGCCGAGGGCCGCCACGTTGGCCAGCGTGTCGGCGGCCAGGGCGAGGTACGCCTCGGGCGGGACGCCGATGCCCCGCGCCAGCCGCTCGACCTGGCCCAGCAGGGCGACCAGGTGGTTCGAGGCCACGGCCGCCGCGGCGTGGTAGGTGGCGCGGTCGGCGTCGGCCACCTCGAACCAGCGGCCGCCCAGATCGGCCACCACGCGCTGGGCGATCGGGTGGCCGGCGACGGCGAACCACGGCCCGGACCGCAGTCGGGCCGCCCCCACCTCGGGCGACGGCAGCGACACGAGCGGGTGCAGGGCGGCGATCGCGGCGTGCGGGGCCAGGGAGGCGAGACCCAGGCTCCCGGCCAGGTGGGCGACCACCCCGCCGGCGCCCGGGGCGGCGGGGCGCACGGCGGCCGCGACCGGCGCGACCGCTCGATCCGGCGTCGCCACCACGAGCAGGTCGGTGCCGACGAGCGCCTCGGCGACGTCGTCGCCCCGGCCGAGCAGCCCCACGACCTCCCAGCCGGCGTCGCCCAAGGCCGCGGCCAGTGAGCGCCCGGCCCGCCCCGGTCCGATCACCCGGAGGCGGGGCGGCACGGTCACGAGCCGGTCGGCTCCCAGCCGGCGAGGTGCCCGACCGCCGTGACCTGGCCGTGGGAGCGCTCGAGCACGTCGGGCGCCACCAGCTCGGGGGCGAGGTCGGCCAAGGGCGCCAGCACGAAGCGGCGCTGGTGCATCCGGGGGTGGGGCACCTGCAGGTCGGGGTCGTCGACCACCACGCCCTCGATGAGGAGGATGTCGACGTCGAGCGTGCGGGGGCCCCACCGCTCCTGTCGGACGCGGTCGGCGGCCGACTCGAGCCGGTGGCACACCGCCAGCAGGTCGTGGGCCGAGAGGTCGGTGCGCAGCTCGACGACGATGTTGAGGAAGCTGCCCTGCTCGGGGCCGCCCACGGGGTCGGTCTCGTAGACCGGCGACACCGCGGTCACCGAGGGACCGAGGGAGCCGACCGCCTCCTCGAGGAACCGCTGCCGGTCGCCGAGGTTGGAGCCGAGCGACAGGAAGGCACGGCGGGTCATGCCGTGCGCCGGATGCGCACACCCGACGTGCCCAGCGCGTGCGGCACCGGCGGCCGCAGCTTGCGCACCGAGACGGTGACGGACGTGATGCGCCCGTCGACCGCGAGGGCGGCGTCGGCCAGCGTCGCCGCCAGGTGCTCGAGCAGCTGCGGCGTGCCACCGGCGACGGTGGCGGCGACGGCATCGCAGAGGGCGCCGTAGTCGACGGTGTCGCCCAGCGCGTCGGAGCCGCCGGCCGCGCGCAGGTCGACCTCGACGTCGAGGTCGACCTCGAGCGGCTGGGCCCGCTCGCGCTCCTCGGGGAGGGCGCCGCAGATGCCGACCACCCGCAGGCCGCGCAGCTCGATGAGGTCCGGGGTGGGCGAGGCCACGGGGGCCCTCAGGCCGACGCCCGGGGCAGCCCCAGGGCGATGGTGACCAGTTCGCGGCCCATGGGGCCGAGCTGGCGCTGCAGGAGCCGCTCGGTGAGGGAGATGGCCTTGGGCCCGCTCGGCAGCAGGCCGGTCCAGACCAGGTAGCCGGCGATGATGCCCGAGAGCCGGTCGCCGAGCTCCTCGCCGTGGATGAGCACCTTGGCCTGCGAGGCCAGCAGGTCGCGCAGCTCGGGGTAGAAGCCCGAGAGGTAGGCGGCCGCGTCGTCGTGGTTGCCGAAGGGCCGGTGCAGCCAGGTGACGCCGAGCTCGTCGTAGTTGTGGAGGTTGGCGGGCGACGGCACGATCGAGACCACTGGCGAGAAGCCCTGCTCGCGCACCCAGATGATCTCCTCCTGGCGGCGGACTCGGCGGTGGTTCGACCCGTAGCCACCCGGTCGCTCGCACACGGCGAGGGCGTCCTTCATCACCCACCGGAAGTTGCGGGGCTCGATCCCCTGGGCCCACTTGCCCTTCACCGCCACGTCATCGTCTCCTCGGTGTGGTCATCGGTCTGGTCGGCCGGTGCGGTCACGCCGCCACCGCCCGGAGGGCGCCGACGGTGGCGGCCACGTCGTGGACGCGCACCATCCCCACGCCCGCCTCGGCGGCGAGGGTCGCGGTCGCGATCGACCCCTCGAGCCGATCGTCGGCGTCGGTCGGCCCGTCGCCGCCGTCGACCCGGCCGAGCAGCGCGCCCAGGAAGGCCTTGCGGCTGGTCCCGACGGCGACGGGCCAGCCGGTGGCCACGAGCCGGGGCAGCGCGGCCAGCAGGGCCCAGTTGTGCTCGGGCCGCTTGCCGAAGCCGATCCCCGGATCGATCCAGACCTCGGCGACCCCGGCGGCGCCGGCCGCCTCGGCGCGGGCGACCAGGTGGGCCAGCACCTCGGCCACGACGTCGTCGTAGGCGGGGCGGTCCTGCATGGTGCGGGGCTCGCCCTGCATGTGCATGGCGACCCACCCGACGCCCCGCTCGGCGGCGACCTCGTGGAGGGTGGCGGTGATGTCGTTCACCAGGGTGGCGCCGGCGTCGACGGCGGCGTGGGCGACGGCCGCCTTCGCGGTGTCGATCGAGACCCGCACCTCGCCGGCCAGGGCGGCGACGACGGGCAGCACCCGGTCGAGCTCCTCGGCCTCCGACACGGCGGCGGCACCGGGCCGGCTGGACTCGCCGCCGACGTCGATGACGTCGGCCCCCTGGACGATCAGCGACCGGGCGTGGGCGACCGCCTGCACCGGGTCGACGTACCGGCCACCGTCGGAGAACGAATCGGGGGTGACGTTCACGATCCCCATGACCAACGGATGCACGGGAGCCGAGGATACCGGTCCCGTCAAATCGAGCCGGGAGCCGTCAGCGCCCCTGCACGAACCGCATGGCCTCCTCGCGCGTGGCGACGCTGGTGCGGAACAGGCCGCGCACGGCCGAGGTCACGGTGCTCGACCCCGGCTTGCGGACCCCGCGCATCGACATGCACAGGTGCTCGGCCTCGATCACCACCATCACGCCGCGCGGCTCGAGGCTGCCCTCGAGGGCGTCGGCGACCTGGCTGGTGAGGCGCTCCTGCACCTGCGGGCGGGCGGCGTAGCCGTCGATCAGCCGGGCGAACTTCGACAGGCCGATGACCCGCCCGTCCTCGTTCGGGATGTAGGCGACGTGGGCCTTGCCGATGAACGGCGCCAGGTGGTGCTCGCAGAGGCTGTAGAGCGGGATGTCGCGCACCATGACCATCTCGTCGTGGTCGGCCTCGAACGAGGTCGTGAGGTGGCGGTTGGGGTCCTCGTGGAGCCCGGCGCAGATCTCCGCGTACATGCGCGCCACCCGGCCCGGCGTCTTCAGCAGCCCGTCGCGGTCCGGGTCCTCCCCGATCGCCTCCAGGATCTCGCGGACCGCCTTCTCGATGCGAGCCTGGTCGACGCCGGTCCCGATCTGGTCGTCGTCGGTCATGGCTCGGCTCCCGTGTAGGCGGCGATGTAGGGCAGGTTCCGATAGCGCTCGGCGACGTCCAGCCCGTAGCCCACCACGAAGTCGGGCGGGATCTCGAAGCCCACGTAGCGCAGGTCGAGGTCGGTCTTCTGGAGGCCCTCGCGGACCAGGAGCGCGCACACCTCGACGCTGGCCGGGTTGCGGGCCAGCAGGTTCTTCCGGAGGTAGGCCAGCGTGAGGCCGCTGTCGATGATGTCCTCGACGATGATGACGTCCCGGCCGCCCAGGTCGAGGTCGAGGTCCTTGACGATGCGGACCACCCCGCTCGACTTGGTGGCGTTGCCGTAGGACGACACGGCCATGAAGTCGAACTCGACCGGGAGGTCGATCCCCCTCGCCAGGTCGGCCATGAAGAGGAAGGCGCCCTTGAGCACGCCGACCAGGAGC
>DATAGR010000525.1:0-1838 GCA_036263575.1 Aquihabitans sp.
CCTGCTCAAGGGCGGTGGCGTCACCGGCCAGGCCGGTGCCCTGCGCCTGGCGATCGCCCGTGCGCTGATCGCCATCGAGGCCGACGACCGACCGGCGCTGAAGAAGGCCGGCTTCCTGACCCGCGACGCGCGGGTCAAGGAGCGCAAGAAGTACGGCCTGAAGAAGGCCCGCAAGGCGCCTCAGTACTCCAAGCGCTGACCGGCACGGCTGCACCTCTCATGGGGGGAAGGCTCTTCGGCACCGACGGTGTCCGGGGTCGGGCCAATGCCGACCTCACGCCGGAGCTGGCTCTCTCGGTGGCGCGTGCCGCCGCCGGGGTCCTCGCCGACCGCGACGGGACCGAGCGTCCCGTCGCGGTCGTCGGCCGCGACCCGCGGGCGAGCGGGGAGATGCTGGAGGCGGCCGTCGTCGCCGGCCTGACCAGCTCCGGCGCCGAGGTGCTGCGTGCCGGCGTGCTGCCGACCCCGGCGCTGGCCCACCTGACCGGCACGACCGGTGCCGATCTCGGGGTCATGATCTCGGCCAGCCACAACCCGATGCCCGACAACGGCATCAAGCTGTTCAGCCGCGGCGGCCACAAGCTGCCCGATGCCCTCGAGGCCGCCATCGAGCGCACCGTCGAGTCGGGCGCCCTCGCCGGTCACCGCCCGACGGGGGCCGGCGTCGGCCGCGTCCGGGAACTGCCCGGAGCCACCGAGGAGTACATCGGCCACCTGCTGAGCACCCTGGACGCCCCGCTGCGCGGGGTGCGCCTGGTGGTCGACTGCGCCCACGGCGCCGCGGCGGCCAGCGCGCCGGAGGTGTACCGCCGGGCCGGTGCCACGGTGCTGGCGATGGGGTGCGAGCCCGACGGCTGGAACATCAACGACGGGGTCGGCTCCACCCACCTCGACCCGCTCGCCGACGCGGTCCGCGCCGCCGGCGCCGACCTGGGCATCGCGCACGACGGCGACGCCGACCGCTGCCTGGCGGTCACCGCGCAGGGCGACGTGGTCGACGGCGACGCGATCCTGGCGATCTGCGCGCTGGCGCTGCACGAGCGCGGCGAGCTCGCCGGCGACACGGTCGTGGCGACCGTCATGAGCAACCTCGGCTTCCACCACACCATGCGCGACGCGGGGATCGCCGTGCACTCCACCGCGGTCGGCGACCGGTACGTGCTCGAGGCACTGCGCGCCCGCGGCCTGTCGCTCGGCGGTGAGCAGAGCGGGCACCTGGTCTTCCTGGACCACGCGACGACCGGCGACGGGCTGCTGACGGCGCTGTCGCTGATGTCGCGGATGAGCGCCACCGGGGCGTCGCTGGCCGAGCTGGCCTCCGTCGTCCAGCGGCTGCCGCAGGTCCTGGTCAACGTGCCGGTCCGCGACCGCCTCGCCGTCGCCGAGAGCTCCGCGGTGGCCGACGCGGTCAACGCGGTCGAGGAGGAGCTCGGCGACACCGGGCGGGTGCTGCTGCGGCCCTCCGGCACCGAGCAGCTCATCCGCGTGATGGTCGAGGCGCCGACCCAGCCCCAGGCCGATGCGATCGCGCACCGCCTCGCCGAGGTCGTCGCGGCCGTCGACTGACCCGCAGGGGGGAGTCGGCTCGCCGGGACTGCGCCTCGCGGCCGGTACCCTCGGTCGAATGTGCGGAATCGTGGGGTACGTCGGCCCGAAGGACGCCCGTGAGGTCGTCGTCGAGGGGTTGCGGCGGCTGGAGTACCGGGGGTACGACTCCGCCGGCATCGCCGTCCTGGCCGACGGCGAGCTGACCTCGGCGAAGAAGGCCGGGAAGCTCGCCAACCTCGAGAAGGTGCTCGCGGAGGAGCCCCTGCCGACCGCCACCATCGGCATCGGGC
>DATAGR010000526.1:0-7006 GCA_036263575.1 Aquihabitans sp.
GGTGCCAACCGCGGTCGTGGTCACCACCAGGGACCGCACCGTGCCCGCCCGCAACCAGCGGCGCCTGGCCGCCGCCATCCCCGGCGCGGCGACGTTCGAGGTCGACGGACCGCACGACTCGGTGGTCACGCACCCCGACCGCTACCTGCCCGTGCTGCTCGAGGCCGTCGACGCCGTCACCGGGCGCTGACCGGCGCACCACCGGCCTCCGGTCATCGCGATGGCGACCGCCCCGCCCGCTACGGGTGCAGGGCGGCGGCGATGCGCTCGCCGGCACGGGCGACGGCCGGACCGAAGCGGGGCCCCGGGTCGTCGCCGAGGCGGCCCTGGGGTCCGGAGATGCCGACCGCCGCCACCAGCGCGCGGGTGCGGGGGTCGACCACCGGAGCGCTGACCGAGACGACGCCCGGGGCCCGCTCCCCCACGCTGGCGAGCCACCCGTCCGGTGCCGGTTCGCCGGCGAGGAGCCGACCCGCCGACCCGACGGCGAGGGGGAGGCGCGCCCCCTCGGCGACGATCGTGCGGAGCTCGTGCGACGACTCCAGCGAGCGCACGCAGACCCGCTGGTCGCCGTCGCGCACGTACAGCTGGGCGCTCTCGCCAGTCTCGTCCCGGAGCCGGGCGAGGGCGGGCTCGGCGGCGGCGGCCACCGGCCACCCGTCGGCCGCGGCGTGGCCGAGCGCCACCAGCCGCAGGCCGAGGCAGAAGCGGCCGTCGTCACCGCGTCGCAGCAGGCCGTGCGCCTCCAGGGCCACCGCCAGCCGGTGGGCCGTGGCCCGGGAGATGCCCGTCGCCGCGACGAGGTCCGCCAGCGTCGCGCCGGCCGTGCCACCGGCTGCGACGGCATCGAGCACCGCCACCGACTTGTCGAGGACGCCGACGCCGCTTACGCTCGTTCCCATCACGTGACATCATCGTCTCACATCCCGAGACGTGCAAGCCGCCGTCCCGCACGGCACCGAGGAGCACCATGAGCGCACCGAAGACCCTGAGCGAGAAGGTGTGGGACGCCCACGTCGTGGCCCGCACCGAGGGCGAGCCCGACCTGCTCTTCATCGACCTCCACCTCGTGCACGAGGTGACCAGCCCGCAGGCGTTCGACGGGCTGCGCCTCGCCGGGCGCGGCGTGCGCCACCCGGAGCTCACCTTGGCCACCGAGGACCACAACGTCCCGACCCAGGACACGAACCTGGAGATCGCCGACCCGGTCTCGCGCACCCAGGTGCAGACGCTGCGCGACAACTGCGCCGAGTTCGGCATCACGCTGCACCCGATGAACACCCCAGGTCAGGGGATCGTGCACATCATCGGCCCCGAGCAGGGCTACACGATGCCCGGCATGACCATCGTCTGCGGCGACTCGCACACGTCGACCCACGGCGCGTTCGGCGCCCTCGCCTTCGGCATCGGCACCAGCGAGGTCGAGCACGTGCTCGCCACCCAGACCCTCCCGCAGCAGGCCGCCAAGACGCTGGCCATCACCGTCGACGGCGACCTGCCGCTCGGCTCCACGGCCAAGGACGTCATCCTCGCCATCCTCGGCCGGATCGGCACCGGCGGCGGCATCGGCCACATCGCCGAGTACCGCGGCTCCACCATCGAGGCCCTCTCGATGGAGGGGCGCATGACCGTCTGCAACATGTCGATCGAGGCCGGGGCCAAGGCCGGGCTCATCGCGCCGGACCAGACCACCTTCGACTACCTCCAGGGGCGGGACCACGCGCCGAAGGGCACCGAGTGGGAGGAGGCGGTGGCGCACTGGCGCACGCTGCGCACCGACCCCGACGCCACCTTCGACAAGGAGGTCCGGCTGGACGCGGCCGAGATCCTCCCCCACGTCTCGTGGGGCACGAACCCGGGCCAGGTCGCCCCCATCACCGGCAGCGTCCCCGACCCCGGTGCCATCGGCGACCCCAGCGAGCGCAACGCCGCCGAGCGAGCCCTCGAGTACATGGGCCTGGCCGCCGGCACGCCACTCAAGGACGTCGGCGTCGACACCGTCTTCATCGGGTCGTGCACCAACGGGCGCATCGAGGACCTGCGGGCCGTGGCCGCGGTGGCCGAGGGGCGGCGCGTCTCGTCGGGCATGCGCACCCTCGTGGTGCCGGGCTCCTGGGCCGTGAAGCGCCAGGCCGAGGCCGAGGGCATCGACCGGGTGCTCACCGCCGCGGGCTTCGACTGGCGGGACCCGGGCTGCTCGATGTGCCTGGCCATGAACCCCGACAAGCTCGCCCCCGGCGAGCGCTGCGCCTCCACCAGCAACCGCAACTTCGAGGGGCGCCAGGGCCGCGGCGGCCGCACCCACCTGGTGTCGCCCGCCGTCGCCGCCGCCACCGCCATCGCCGGGCACCTGGCCACGCCCGACGACCTCTGAGCCCGCCGCCGAGACCACCGAGGAACCCCGCATGGAACCCGTCCACATCGTCTCCGGCACCGCGGTGCCGCTCGACCGCTCCGACGTCGACACCGACCAGATCATCCCGTCGGACTGGCTGAAGCAGGTCTCGCGCACCGGCTTCGAGAAGGGCCTGTTCTCGGAGTGGCGCGACGACCGGGACTTCGTGCTGAACCAGGAGCAGTACGCCGGGGCCACCATCCTCGTGGCCGGCCCCAACTTCGGCACCGGCTCGTCGCGCGAGCACGCCGTCTGGGCCATCCAGCAGTACGGCTTCCGGGCGGTCATCTGCCCCCGCTTCGGCGACATCTTCCGCAACAACGCCACCAAGAACGGCCTGGTGCCCGTGGTGGTGCCGGCCGAGGTCGGCGAGCAGCTGCTCCGCGCCGTCGAGGCCGACCCCGGCCTGGAGCTCACGATCGACGTGGCCCGCCGCACGCTCGAGGCCCCCGCCATCGACCTCGCCGTCGAGTTCCCGCTCGACGCCTCGGTCCAGCACCGCTTCCTCGAGGGCCTCGACGACATCGGAATCACCCTCCGCCAGGACGACGACATCGCCGCCTACGAGCGGACCCGCCCGGGCTGGCTCCCCTCGACCGCGCCCGCCTGAGCGCGACGAGGACGTGACCGACGGCCTGGCGTCGGTCGGCGACCGGGGGTAGGACCGGGGCCATGGCCAAGGTCCTCGTCACAGGTGCGTCCGGCTACATCGGCGGCCGGCTCGTGCCCGAGCTGCTCGCCGCCGGGCACCAGGTGCGGTGCCTGGCCCGCACCCCCTCGAAGCTCGACGACCAGAGCTGGCGCGACGACGTCGAGGTCGCCAAGGGCGACGTCACGGACCGGGACTCCCTCGACGAGGCCCTCGCCGGCGTCGACGCCGCCTACTTCCTCGTGCACTCCATGGGCGGCGCCGCCCACTTCGAGGAGGAGGACCGCCGGGCCGCGGCCACGTTCCGCGACGCCTGCGCAGCGGCGGGCGTCGGGCGCATCGTCTACCTCGGCGGCCTCGGCCGCGACGACGACCCGAAGCTCTCCCGGCACCTCCAGAGCCGCCACGAGGTCGGCCGGGTCCTGGCCGACGGGCCGGTGCCGGTCACCGAGCTGCGTGCCGCCATCATCATCGGCTCAGGGTCGGCGAGCTTCGAGATGCTGCGCTACCTGGTCGAGGTCCTGCCGGTGATGACCACGCCGAAGTGGGTCGACAACCGCTGCCAGCCGATCGCGATCCGCGACGTCCTGGCGTGGCTCGTTGGGGTCATCGCCGATCCGGCCGACACCGCGAGCCACGTCCACGAGATCGGTGGCCCCGACGTCGTCACGTACCGGGAGATGATGCAGACCTACGCCGAGGCCGCCGGGCTCAAGCGCCGTCGCATCGTCGTGGTGCCGGTGCTCAGCCCGTCGCTGTCGTCGCGCTGGGTCGGGCTGGTCACACCGCTGCCCACCGGGCTGGCCCGCCCCCTGGTGGAGAGCCTCATCAACGAGGTCGTCGTCAACGAGCCGCCCGCCGAGGTGCCGTTCGACCGCCCGCCCCTGCGGTTCCGCGAGGCCGTCGACCTGGCCGTCGACCGCTCGGCCGGCCTCCAGGTCTCGACCCGGTGGTCCGACGCCGACCTGCCGGGCACCTCACCGGCCGACCCGCTGCCCACGGACCCCGACTGGGCGGGCGGCAGCATCTTCGCCGACACCCAGACGGTCACGACCAGCGCACCGCCCACCGCGGTCTACGCCACCGTCGCCGGCGTCGGTGGCGCTCGCGGCTGGTACGTCACCCCGTTCCTCTGGAACGTGCGGGGCTGGGCCGACAAGCTGATCGGCGGGGTCGGCATGCGGCGCGGCCGGCGCCACCCCGACGACCTGTGGGTGGGCGACGCCGTCGACTTCTGGCGAGTCGAGGCGGTCGAGCCCGACGCCCTGGTGCGCCTGCGGGCCGAGATGCGGCTCCCGGGCGAGGCCTGGCTGCAGTGGAAGATCACCCCGACCGACGACGGCGGCAGCACGCTCGAGCAGCAGGCCATCTTCTACCCGCGGGGCCTCCTCGGCCGGCTCTACTGGTACGTCCTCGTGCCGTTCCACGGCCTGATCTTCGCCCGCATGGCCTGCCTGATGACCGAGGCCGCCGAGCAGCGCCCGACCGACGTGGCGCCCCGCTCGGACGCGGCCCCCGCCGACGTGCGCGCCGCCACCGGGTCCTGAGCTCGCGGCTCAGCGTCCGGCCAGCACCGCCTCGCCACGACCGCCGACGGCAGCGCCGGACGCGTCGCCGTCGAGCGCCGTCCGGGCGCGGTACCGGCGGACCGACCAGCCGATGGCCGCCCCCCAGCCGACGACGATGCCCCAGTAGACGGCGGCGGCGCCGCCTCCGGTGACGTCGGCCGCCTGCACGAGGGTGCGGGCGTTGGTGAGCACGATGAAGCCACCGACGAGGGACCCGAGGAGCTGGGCCGGGATGACCCGCACCAGGTGGGCGGCGATCGGCGCGGCGACGAGGCCACCGATGAGGAGGGCGACCACGTAGCCGAGCCGCACCCCCTCGTTGCCGATGCCGATCAGGAAGCCGAGGCTGGCCGAGACGGCCACGAGGAACTCGCTGGTGTCGACCGACCCGATCACCTTGCGGGGCTCCACGCGGCCCGAGACGAGCAGCGTCGGTGTGGCGACCGGGCCCCAGCCACCCCCGCCGGTGGCGTCGACGAACCCGGCGACCAGGCCCAGCGGGCTCAGGAAGCGGCTGCGGAGCGGGGGCTTGTCGGACCGGTCCCGGAGGGTGCCGAACGTGAAGCGGACGAGCACGTAGAGGCCGAGCGCGAGGAGGATGCCGGCCATCGCCGGCTTGGCCCACTCGGTGCTGAGGTTGGACAGCAGGGAGGCACCGGCGAAGGCGCCGACCGCGCCCGGGACGCCGAGGCGGGCGACGATGCGCCAGTCGACGTTGCCGAAGCGCCAGTGGGCCGTGCCCGAGGCCACCGTGGTGCCGATCTCGGCCAGGTGGACCGAGGCCGAGGCCGCCGCCGGCGAGAGGCCGGTGGCGAGCATGAGCGACGACGACGTGACGCCGTAGGCCATGCCGAGGGCGCCGTCGATCAGCTGGGCGAGCAACCCGACGAGGCCGAGCACGATGAGCTTTCGCATTGACGGCCTTTCCTACGGAACCGATGGAGATTATCGGCTGGTGCTCGGCGCCGGCAACCCCCTGGCCCTGCATCGCCCGGTCGGGGACCCCGAGGGGCGCCCGACCCGCTTGTAGGGTCTGGGCCATGTCGGGCCGTCGTCTGCGATCCCTCCTGGTCCTCGTGATGGCCGCGGCGGCCATCGCTCGGGTGGTGGCCGCGATGCGCCCGGCCACCCAGCCCGACGTCTCCCGCCACCCCACCACCGACGGCGGGGACCGACCGCCTCCTCCGGAGGACGACCCCTACCAGGCGCCCGTCGTCGAGCCGTCCGCCCTGGTGGCCGACGAGGAGCCGCTGGCACCCCTCGAGGCCGACGCCCGCACCGCCGCCGACGCGCCGACGTCGCCCGAGCCGACCCCCGCTCCGGACGCTCCGGTGGCGCAGACACGCGCTGCCGCGCCGCCGGTCGACGGCGGTCGGGGTGGGGACGCCGACGCGACCTGGGTCGCCGCCGTCGACGGGGGCTGTCCCGACGGCTACCCGGTGAAGGCCAAGCTCCGCAGCGGCATCTACCACCTGCCCGGCATGCTGGCCTACCAGCGCACGGTGCCGGACCGCTGCTACCCCACGGCCGACGCCGCCGCCGCCGACGGGCTCCGACCCGCCAAGCGCTGAGCGGCCGGCGGTCGGACCTCGCCTCAGGCGCCCGGTCGCGGCGTCGGCGGCGGGTCGGTCGTCGGGGGCTCGGTCGGCGGGGCCACGGGCGGCGGCGGATCGGCCGGCGGAGCCACGGGCGGCGCGGACTGCGCCTGCCCGCCCAACGACGCCGGCGGCGTCGGCGCAGTCGCGGACCCCTGATCGTCGAGGGCGTCGAGCGCCGCTCGGGCCTGGGCCACCAGGTCGGTCCGGGTGCCGACGTCGTCGAGCGCGACGCGCAGGCGTGCCGCCGCCGTCTCGGCCGAGGCGCCGGCGAGGTCGGCGACCGCCTGCTCGATGGTCTCGACGGCCGCCGTCAGCTTCTCGAGGGGATCCCGGCGGACGCGCATCGGAAGGGCAGCGGTGGCCACGAGCTGCTCGTCGAGCGCCACCGCCTCCTGCTCGAGCTGCACCCGGAGGTCGAGCATGCTGCCGTCGTCGTCGAACGCCTGGTTCGCCCGCAGGGCGGCGAGGGCGTCGCGCAGGCGGCGGTGCAGGCGGGCCTCCGGGTCGTGCGAGCCGGCCCACGAGGCCGGTGCCCCGGTCGACAGGCCCGGCGCCAGCTGGGCTTCGCGCTCGACCGTCGACCGCTGGCGCAGGGCGGCGACCCCGGCCACGACGAGCGCGACGACGAGGACCACCACGACGAGCCCGATGACCGCAGCGGCCGCGCCCATCAGGTCGTCGACGTCCGGGTGGTCGAGTAGAGGTACAGCACGATCACGAGGACCACGAAGGCGGCAAGGGCCGCGGCGGCGATCTTGACCTTGCTCCACGGGCGCTGGCCCTGGACCTCACCGGT
>DATAGR010000527.1:0-4015 GCA_036263575.1 Aquihabitans sp.
CTTGGCGTGCACCCGGAGGATGGCGAGGCGCTCCTCGTGCTCGGGGAGCGGGACCACGACCTGGCGGTCGAAGCGGCCGGGCCGGAGCAGGGCGGGGTCGAGCACGTCGGGCCGGTTGGTGGCCGCGATCATCACGATGCCCTCGGTGGCCTCGAAGCCGTCCATCTCGTTGAGCATCTGGTTGAGGGTCTGCTCGCGCTCGTCGTGGCCGCCGCCGAGGCCGGCGCCGCGCTTGCGGCCGATGGAGTCGATCTCGTCCACGAAGATGATCGCCCGACCCATCTTCTTGGCCGACTGGAAGAGGTCGCGGACGCGGCTGGCGCCGACGCCGACGAACATCTCCATGAAGTCCGAGCCGCTCACCGAGAGGAACGGCACGCCGGCCTCGCCGGCGACGGCCCGGGCGATGAGGGTCTTGCCGGTGCCGGGGGGCCCGACCAGCAGCACGCCCTTGGGGATGCGGGCGCCGATCTGGCTGAACTTCTCCGGGTACTTGAGGAAGTCGACCACCTCGCGGATCTCGGTCTTCACGCCCTCGTAGCCGGCGACGTCGGCGAACGTGGTGCCCGGCCGCTCGGTGGAGTACGTCTTCGCCCGCGAGCGGCCGATGGACATGATGTTGCCCATCTGGCCCTGGGCCCGGCGCTGCATGAAGATGAAGAAGCCGATGATCAGCACGGGGAAGATCAGGATCGGCAGCCACGTCTCGAGGAACCCGGCCGTCGGGGTCTTGAGGTTGTAGTCGACGTCCTGCTCGCGCAGGGCCTCGTCGTCGAGCTCGGGGAGCGTCGGCTGCGGGCCGGTGGTGCGGAACTCGTCGCCGTTCTTCAGCGTGCCGGTGATCTTGCCGGTCGTGTTGTCGTAGGTGATCTCGTCGACGCGCTCCTGGGTGAGCTGCTCGCGGAACTCCGAGTACGACAGCTCCTCGCCGTCGCCGCCGCCCTGGTTCATGGCCAGGAGGAGGACGATCAGGCACAGTGCGGCGAGGCCCCACAGCAGCCAGCGGGTGTTGGTGAAGGGGCTCTTCGAGGCGCCGCCGGGGCCCGCGGACCCGTCCGGGCCACGACCGGGGCCGAGCGGCCCCCGGTTGCGGGGCGGAGGGGGCGGTGGCGGGGGCGGCGGCGGACCCTCAGGTGACATGGGCCCATGCTAGGGGGCCACCCCCCGCATCGGGCAGCCGGGCCCGCCGGCATCCCCGTCGGCGCCGGGGGCCACCGGTAGCGTGCCGCCATGCGCCGTCGCTGTGCCCGCCCCGGTTGCGGCGAGGCCGCCACCCTCACCTTGTCGTACGACTACTCGGCGGCCACCGTCTGGCTGGCGCCGCTCGCCGCCGAGGGGCACCCGATGACCCACGACCTGTGCGAGCGCCACGGCGCCCGCACCGCGGCGCCGCGAGGCTGGGAGCTGGTTGACCAGCGCCGGGCCGCCGCCCAGCTCGCCTCCTGAGCGCCCGGCCGACCACAGCCGCGCCACGGCCCGCCGGTAGGCTCTCGCCGCCATGACCGCCACCCCTCCGGCCACCGTCGACGCGCCCGCCGGCGCGCCTCGCTGGGGCCTCGGCGACGCCGCCGGCGGGTGGTTGCTGGCCCAGTTCTGCGCCGCCGTCGGCACCGCGCTCCTCGCCGGCGCGTTCGGCTACAGCCAGCAGCAGCGGGTCGACGGCGACGTCTCGCTCGCCTTCACCGCCCTCCAGTTCCCGCCCCTCTGGCTCGGGTTCGTCGGCGTGCCGATCTGGGCGGCCGCCACCAAGGGCCGGGGCTGGATCCGCGACTTCCGCGTGCGGCTCCAGGCCGTCGACGTGCCGCTCGGCGTCGTCGCCGGCGTCGTCGGGCAGTACGTGGTGGTCGTCCTGGTCTCGCTCCCGATCCTGTGGCTCACCGACACCACCTTCGAGGAGCTCGGTGAGCCGGCGCGCGAGCTGGGGGAGCGGGCGACCACGCCGGGCACCGTCGTGCTGCTGTTCCTCATGGTGGTCGTCGGCGCGCCGATCGCCGAGGAGATCTTCTTCCGGGGCCTGCTGCTGCGGTCGCTCGAGAAGCGCTTCGGGTTGGGGTGGGCCGTGGCCGGCTCGTCGGTCATCTTCGGGGCCACCCACTTCCAGCCCCTGCAGTTCGTCGCCCTCACCGCCGCCGGCGCCATCTTCGCCCTGCTGGTGGTGCGCACCGGCCGGTTGGGACCGGCCATCGTGGCCCACATGGCGTTCAACGCCGCCACGGTGGTCAGCCTCGTCTGGGAGTGGCCGTGACCGGCACCACGACCTTCGACGACGACACGTTCGACGACGGCACCTCCGTCGACGACGACATCTTCACGTCCAGCCCGCACGAGGGCGCCGTCGCCGACCCCGTCGCGGTCCCCGAGCCGAGCGCCGTCCCGCCGCGCCGTCGGTCCGGCCCGACCGGCCTGCGCGGCGCGTGGCAGCGCCTCGCCGACCGCGTGGCCGACGACCCGGGCCGCGCCGCCGAGGCGCTCGTCTCGTTCGTGGTCGTCGCCCTCGGCACCGCGCTGGTGCTGGCCACGCTCCACCCCACCGACCTGTGGCGCGACACCACGCCCACCGGCGGCGACATGGGCGCCCACGTCTGGGGCCCGAGGTACCTGCTCGACGAGCTCCTGCCCCAGTTCCGCCTCTCGGGGTGGTCGCCCGACTGGTACAACGGCTTCCCCGCCTACCAGTTCTACATGGTGGTCCCGTCGCTGATCGTGGTGGCGCTCCACGTCGGCCTGCCGTGGTACCTGGCCGTCCCCGTGGTCCTCGCCACCCTCGCCGCCGTGGTCCTGGCGTGGACCCGGCCCCGCCTCCACCGGTACCGCCACCTCGTCCTGCTGGTCGCCGGCGTGGTGGTGCTGCTCTCGGTCGCGCTGCCGTACAACCGGGCGTTCAAGCTCACGACGGCGCTCGGGCTCCTCGGCATCCCGGTGGCCTGCTGGGCGTTCGCCAAGCTCGCCGACCTGCCGTTCCCCATGCCGCCGCTCGCCAGCGCCGCCGGGCTGCTGTTCATCTACAACCGCGAGCCGCTCTACAACAACACCGGCAACATCATCGGCGGCAACTTCCAGTCGACCATGGCCGGGGAGTTCGCCTTCTCCATCAGCCTCACGCTGGCCGTCCTCTACCTCGGGGTCGCGGCGCGGGGCCTGCGGACCGGCCGGCACCGGGCCCCGGCCGCCGCCCTGTTCGCGCTGGCCGGGCTGTGCCACCTGATCCCCGCCTTCTTCGTGCTGGCCTGCACCGCAGCGCTGTTCCTCGTGCACCCCGACCGCGCCCGCCTGCGCTGGCTGGGCTCGATGGTCCCGGTGGCCGGGCTGCTCACGGCCTTCTGGGTGCTGCCGTTCTGGTGGCGGCGCGACTTCGTGAACGACATGGGGTGGGAGAAGCTGCCCGCCCCGGGCGCCAACGCCTCCGCCGAGGCCATGAAGCTCGCCGGCGACCAGGAGTCGGTCTTCTACTACCTCTTCCCGTCCGGCATGCGCTGGCTGATGGTGGCCGCCGCCGTCGGCGTCGTCGCCTCGCTGATCCGCCGCTACAGCGTCGGCATGGTGCTGGCCGCGGCGTGGATCGGTTCCGGCGTGGCCTTCGCCGTGCTCCCGCAGTACCGGCTCTGGAACGCCCGGCTGCTCCCGTTCCTCTACCTCTCGGTCGCCCTGCTCGCCGCCATCGGCCTGGGCGAGCTGGTCCGCCTCGCGGGCGCGGTGGCCAGCGGGCGTGCGGACCGGCCGTTGCGCCCGGTCACCGTGGCGGTCGCGGCCCTCGCGTCGTTCGGCGTGCTCGTCTACGTCACCCTGCCGCTCACCGGCATCCTGGAGGGCCCCGGCGCTCCGATCACCCGTGAGGCGGTCTCCGTGGCCACCGGCGTCGACGACCAGGTCGAGACCCGCACCCGGTCGTCGTTCCTCTTCTTCGACACCCTCGCCACGAACCCGGTCGCCGGCTGGTCCGGCTGGAACTACGCCGGGCTCGAGCGCAAGGAGGCCCAGCCCGCCACGTGCGACGACCCCGGCAGCACCACCCCCT
>DATAGR010000528.1:0-3287 GCA_036263575.1 Aquihabitans sp.
GTGAGGGTCGACTGGGCGGCGAGCTCGCTCATGCGCAGCCGGTGGTGCGGCGAGCGGGCCAGGCGGATCATCACCTCGAAGGCCGACCCGGAGACCCCGAGCGCCTCCAGCTCGCGCTCGAACACCTCGGTGACGCCCGCGTGGGTCTCCACGAGCAACCCCATGGCCGTGAGGCGCTCGTCCGCGAGCAGCGCCTCGGTGCGGGGGTCGGTGGGCGGGGGGACGTCACCGGTGGGGGCCATGTCGGCGGCGAGCCTACCCAGGGCCAAACCCCAGGTCGGGCCCCTCGTCCGCCGGCGGCGGGCCCGTCGGGACGGCCCCAGGGGCCGGGCCGACGGGGCGTTCGCTGTGGATGAACCCTGGGGAAATCCCCGCGAAATACACAGGGTTGTGCCCCTTCCGTTCCACAGACCGGGGGCCGTAGGTTGTGTCCGGTCAGCGAGCGCCGGACCGGCGGTCGGAACAAGTGGTGTGGGATCTCTGGGGCGGCCGGCACGCGGTCGGACGGCCCAGGGCAGGAACGTGGGGGAGACCACATGGGGTGCCGTCGGGCGTCCCCATCTCCTCTCGACCTGGCCACCGCGTCCGGCGCTCGCGGCCGCCTCAAGCGGGGGCGGCCCGCCCGGGCGCGCAGGTCCTGCCGACGCGGAAGATATTCCTGCTCCCGGGCGTTGACACCGCTGTAGTTACCGTGCTGTAGTTTGCCTCTACATCTTGTGGTGCTCGGGCGACAGGGGACGCCCCGGACACTACGGGTAGTGGTCCGGATCGTCCGGCGGTGCCCCCGCCCCGACCGACCGCCACGGCGCCTCCCGCAGGCACCACCAACCCAGCGTCCGCCTCCACCTCAGCCCGCACAGGAGCACCACCCATGGCCATGGCCCCCGAGCAGACCGGGATCGACATCCGCCGGCACTTCACCACCGATGGCGTGCACCCGTACGACGAGGTGACGTGGGAGCGCCGCGACGCGCGGATCACCAACTTCCGGGACGGCTCGGTGGCCTTCGAGCAGCTCGACGTCGAGTTCCCGACCACCTGGTCGCTCAACGCCACCAACATCGTCGCCCAGAAGTACTTCCGGGGCACCCTGGGCACGCCCGGCCGGGAGTCGTCGCTCAAGCAGGTCATCGACCGCGTGGCCGACACCATCACCACGTGGGGCAGCGAGGGCGGCTACTTCGTCGACGACGTCGAGGCCGAGACCTTCCGCGCCGAGCTCAAGCACCTCCTCGTCAACCAGAAGGCGGCCTTCAACTCGCCGGTGTGGTTCAACATCGGCGTCGAGGGCGTGCCCCAGCAGGCCTCGGCCTGCTTCATCCTCTCGGTCGAGGACTCCATGGACTCGATCCTCAACTGGTACCGGGAGGAGGGCGTGATCTTCAAGGGCGGCTCGGGCGCCGGCGTGAACCTGTCCCGCATCCGCTCCTCCGCCGAGTACCTGAAGGGCGGCGGCACCGCCTCGGGCCCCGTCAGCTTCATGCGCGGCGCCGACGCGTCGGCCGGCACCATCAAGTCGGGCGGCAAGACCCGCCGGGCCGCCAAGATGGTCATCCTCGACGTCGACCACCCCGACGTGGAGGAGTTCATCTGGTGCAAGAGCCGTGAGGAGCAGAAGGCCCGGGCCCTGCGCGACGCCGGGTTCGACATGGACCTCGACGGCATCGACAGCCACTCGATCCAGTACCAGAACGCCAACAACTCGGTGCGGGTGACCGACGAGTTCATGCAGGCCGTCGTCGACGACGGCGACTGGCACCTGCGCGGCGTCAAGGACGGTGAGATCAAGAAGACCCTGCGGGCCCGTGACCTCATGCGCCAGATCTCCCAGGCCACCTGGGAGTGCGCCGACCCCGGCATGCAGTTCGACACCACCATCAACAAGTGGCACACCGCCCACGAGACCGGCCGCATCAACGGCTCGAACCCGTGCTCGGAGTACATGCACCTCGACAACTCGGCGTGCAACCTGGCCAGCCTCAACCTCCTCAAGTTCGTCGACGAGCACGACACGTTCGACGTCGACGGCTTCAAGGCCGCCGTGCAGGTCATCTTCACCGCCCAGGAGATCCTGGTCGGCCGGGCCGACTACCCGACCGGGCCCATCGGCGACACGTCGCGGCAGTTCCGCCAACTCGGCATCGGCTACGCCAACATCGGCGCCCTGCTGATGGCCATGGGCTACGCCTACGACTCCGACGAGGGCCGGGCCTGGGCCGCGGCCATCACCGCCCTCATGACCGGGCACTCCTACGCCACCTCGGCTCGCACCGCGGCCCGGATGGGGCCGTTCTCGGGCTTCGCCGACAACGCCGAGCACATGCTCCGGGTCCTCAACATGCACCGCGAGGCCGCCGCCGACATCGACGAGGAGCTGGTCCCGGCCGAGCTGCTCTCGGCCGCCCAGCAGTCCTGGGACGAGGCATGCGAGCTCGGCGAGCAGTTCGGCGTGCGCAACTCGCAGGCCTCGGTCCTGGCGCCCACCGGCACCATCGGGCTGATGATGGACTGCGACACCACCGGCATCGAGCCCGACCTCGGCCTGGTCAAGATGAAGAAGCTGGTGGGCGGCGGCAACATGACGATCGTCAACCAGACGATCCCCCGTGCCCTGCACCGCCTCGGCTACACCCCCGAGCAGGTCGCCGACATCGTCGACCACATCGACGTCGAGAAGAGCATCCTCGGCGCCCCGCACCTCGCCCCCGAGCACATCAGCGTCTTCGCCTGCTCGATGGGCGACAACCCGATCCACTACATGGGCCACGTGCGGATGATGGCGGCGGTCCAGCCGTTCATCTCGGGCGCCATCTCCAAGACCGTCAACATGCCCGAGGACGTCTCGGTCGACGATGTCGAGCAGCTCCACATCGAGGCCTGGCGCCTCGGCGTGAAGGCCGTCGCCATCTACCGCGACAACTGCAAGGTGGCCCAGCCCCTGGCCATGGCCAAGAAGGGCGACGCCGACGTCAACGGCCCCGGCACCAACGTGTCGGAGGCCGTGACCGCCGCGGTCGCCGCGGAGCCGCAGATCGTCGAGGTCGAGAAGGTCGTCGAGAAGATCGTCGAGAAGATCGTCAAGGTCCCGACCCGCCAGAAGCTCGACCGCAACCGCACGTCGAAGACCTTCGAGTTCCGGGTGGCCGACTGCAAGGGCTTCGTCACCGTCGGCGAGTACGCCGACGGCCGCCCCGGCGAGGTCTTCCTCAAGGTCGCCAAGCAGGGCTCGACCCTCGCCGGCATCATGGACGCCCTCTCGATCACGCTCAGCTATGGCCTCCAGTACG
>DATAGR010000529.1:0-6492 GCA_036263575.1 Aquihabitans sp.
GAGGTCGCCGACGCTCAGCTCGAAGCTCGACATGGTGGGCTCGTCGCGCCTGGCGAGGGCGCGCCACGTCACGAGCGGCCCGAGGGACGCCACGACGACGGCCGGCGTCGGGCCGACGCGCCGGCCACCGGCGACGAGCCCGTAGTCGGCGCCGGTCTCGCGGACGACGGCGCGGACCAGCGACCGGCGCACGTCGGGGCGCGGGGCGAGCACGTCGGCGATGGTGGCCTCGGTGGAGGGGCCGCGGCGACGCAACCGGAAGACGACCGCGCCGGGGCCCCTCCTCGCCGCCGGGCGGAGGTCGTCGACGGTGAGGACGCGGTACCCGAGCTCCGCCAAGCCGTACCGCCAGGCCAGGAACGACGGCGTCCGCTCCGTGCGCCAGGTGCCGGCGCGGTGGTGCGGCCCCACGAGGTCCGCGGCGTCGACCTCCTCGAAGAACGGGCCGGCCGCTCGCCCGACGGTGCTCGGGACGGACCAGAGCTCGGCGGCGGCACGGGAGCGGGCGATGCGGGGGAGCGAGCGCCCGCGCGGCACGACGGCCACCGGCGGCCGGCCCAGCTCGATCCAGCCCATCTTCAGGTAGCCCGGTCGGCTCTGGTCGTTCGGCGTGTTGAACACGAAGTCGACGCCCTCGGCCCGCAGCTCCTCGACCGCCGCCGTGGTGAGGCGGCGGAAGATGCCGCGCCCCTGGTGCGCCGGGTCGGTCGCGGTGTCCACCGCCCGCACGGCCCGCACCACCGTGCCGTCCCCGCGCTCGAAGCGCCACGGGAGCAGGACCCGGAACCCGACGACCTCGCCGTCCTCCACCGCCACCCAGCGCGGCGAGGCGCCGAAGGGGCTGCGCTCGTGCTTCCAGCGGTAGAGCGCGCGGAACCGCGGGTCATCGGTCCAGCCCAGGGTGCGCGCGGCGAGGGCGAGGATCGCGTCCTCGTGGGACGCGTCGCCCCGGATGATGTCCACGATCACCTCCCCCCGGCGCAGGCTTCCCGGACGCCCTGGGTCGCCGGGCCGGCAACTCTGCCACACGGCCCCGACCGCCTCCGGCGCTACGGTCGCCCCGATGGACTTCGAGCTGCCGCCGGACGACGACCCTCGGCGCGTGGCCATCCGGTCGTGGTTGGCCGACCACCCCACCCCGTCGGGGCGGGAGCTGGCCGAGGCGGGCTACGTCGCCCCGCACCTGCCGCGGCCGTGGGGCCTCGACGCCGACCCAATCGAGCAGCTGGTGATCGACGACGAGCTCCGGGCGGCGGCGGTCCGCCGGCCGAGCAACCCGATCGGGATCGGCTGGGCCGGCCCGACGCTGGTGCACGCCGGCACGCCCGGCCAGCAGGCTCGCTACCTCCCCGGGTTGCTGTCGGGCGAGGAGATCTGGTGCCAGCTGTTCAGCGAGCCCGGCGCGGGCAGCGACCTGGCCAACCTCGGCACCCGGGCCGTGCAGGACGGCGACGAGTGGGTCGTCAACGGCCAGAAGATCTGGACCTCGCTCGCCCAGTTCTCCCGCTACGGGATCCTGATCGCCCGCACCGACCCCGACGTCGCCAAGCACCGGGGCATCACGTACTTCGTGTGCCCCATGGACCTGCCGGGCATCGAGGTCCGGCCCATCATCGAGATGACGGGGGGCCACACCTTCAACGAGGTGTTCCTCACCGACGTGCGGCTCCCCGCCGACAGCGTGGTGGGCGAGGTGGGTCGCGGCTGGGAGCTGGCGAAGGTCACCCTCGGCAACGAGCGGGTGTCGCTGTCGTCGGGCGGTGCGCTGTGGGGCATGGGGCCCTCGGGTGCCGACCTGCTCGACCTCGTGCGGGCGCACGGCGGCGCGCCCGACCCGCTCCTGCGCCAGCGCCTGGCCCGCCTGCACACCACCGAGCAGATCCTGCGGCTGGTGCGGCTCCGCACCGTCTCCGCCCGCATCCGCGGCGAGCAGCCGGGGCCCGAGGCGTCGATCCGCAAGGTCATGGCCGACGAGCACGGCCAGGAGACCATGGCCGTCGCCAAGGACCTGGCCGGGCCGGGCGGCATGCTGGCCGACAACGGACCGCTCGGCACCGCCGTCGGCCCGTGGCACCACGGCTACCTCTTCGCGCCGGCGCTCACCATCGGCGGCGGCACCGGCGACGTGCAGCGCAACATCCTCGCCGAGCGGGTGCTGGGGCTGCCCCATGACCTCGACGCCGAGGCCGGTCGCACCTGGGCCGAGAGCCGCCGCGCCGGCTGATGCGCGTCGTCGTCACCGGTGCTGCCGGCTTCATCGGCTCCCACCTCGTCGACGCCCTCCTGGCCGACGGCCACGACGTGGTGGGCATCGACTGCTTCACCGACTACTACGCACGTGCCGACAAGGAGGCCAACCTGGCCGGGGCGCGTGCCCACGACGCCTTCCGCTTCGTGGAGGCGGACCTGCGGGTCGACCCGCTGGAGACCCTCCTCGACGGCGCCGACGCCGTGGTGAACGAGGCGGCGACGCCGGGCCTGGTCCTCAGCTGGGAGGACTTCGAGCGGTACCAGTCGTGCAACCTGAGCGCGGTGAAGCGGCTGGTCGACGCGTGCCTCGCGACGGGCGTGGGCCACCTGGTGCAGGCGTCGACCTCGTCGGTGTACGGCGCCGAGGCGACCGGGGCGGAGGAGGCGTCGACGCTGCCCGTCTCGCCCTACGGCGTCACCAAGCTCGCCGCCGAGCACCTGCTGCGCGCCCACACCGAGACGTTCGGGCTGCCGCTCACGATCCTCCGGTACTTCTCGATCTACGGCCCCCGGCAGCGCCCGGACATGGCCTACCGGATCTTCGCCGAGCGCCTGCTGGCCGGGGCCCCGATCACGGTGTACGGCGACGGCCGCCAGAGCAGGAGCAACACCTACGTCACGGACTGCGTGGCGGCGACGATCGCCGCCCTCCACCGGCCGGCGACGGGCGAGATCTACAACATCGGTGGCGGCCGCGAGCTGGAGCTGCTCGAGGCGATCGGCCTGATCGCCGACGCGCTGGGGGTCGCCCCCGAGCTCCGGTTCGAGCCGGCCCGGCGGGGCGACCAGCGCCGCACGGCCGCGATCACCGATCGCGCCCGGCACGAGCTCGGCTGGCAGCCGCACGTCGAGCCGGCCGAGGGGCTGGCCGCCGAGGTGGCGTGGCTGCGGGGCCGCTCGCAGCCCTGACCGGCCGTCAGTCGACCCGCCCTCAGTCGACCAGGGCGACCTCGTCGGTGACCGCCAGGTCGTCGCTTCGGCGACGGCGGCCGCCGACGACCGGCACGTGCAGGGCCCGGGCCCCGTAGGCGGCGGCCACCAGGCAGGCGATCCCGCCGACGGCCACCGCGGCGCGGGGTCCGGCGACATCGGCGACCCAGCCCACGAGGGGCCCGCCGATCGGCGTCGACCCGAGGAACACCATGCCCTGGATCGCCAGCACGCGACCCCGGTACTCCGGCCCGGCGAGCACCTGGACGATCGCGGTCGACGAGGTCATGAAGCCGATGGAGGCGAGGCCGAGGAGGACGGCGACCACGAACGCAGACCCCAGCCCGGGTGCGGCGGCCAGCAGCAGCATGGTGACGCCGAAGGCGCCGGCGGCCACGACGAGCTGGCGGCTGGTGACCTCGGTGCGGCGGGCGGTCAGCAGGGCACCGAGCAGGGAGCCGGCGCTGAGGACCGAGAAGAGGAGCGTGAACGTGGTCGTGTCGCCGTCGAGCGGGCCGTCGACGAGCAGCGGGATCGTGACCGAGAAGTTGAAGGCGAAGGTCCCGATGAGCGCCATCATCACGAGCGGCACGAAGAGCCCCGGCTGCGAGCGGATGTAGCGGAGGCCCTGGCGCACCTGGCCCTTGGCCTTCGGCGTGGGGGCCGAGCGGTTGAGCTCCGAGGGCCGCATGAGGGCCAGGCCGGCCAGCACGGCGACGTAGGTGACGGCGTCGAGGATGAAGGGCCAGCCGTAGCCGACCCACAGGACGAGGGCGCCGGCGGCGGCGGGGCCGACCACCCGCGAGCCGGTCATGACCGCGCTGTTGAGGCTCACGGCGTTGGAGAGGTCCTCGGTCGGCACCATCTCGACGACGAACGACCGGCGGGCCGGGTTGTCGAAGGCGGTGAGCACGCCCTGCACGGCGGCGAGGGCGAAGATCGCCGGGATCGACGCCCACCCGGCGAGGACGACGATGCCGAGCGCGGTCGACTGGACCATGGCGAGGGCCTGCACGGTCATGAGCAGCCTCCGCTTGTCGGCTCGGTCGGCCACGGCACCGGCCCACGCGCCGAGGAGCAGCATCGGGCCGAACTGGAACGCGGTGAGCAGCCCGAGGGTGACGCCCGAGGTCGTCAGGCTGAGCACCAGCAGCGTCTGGGTGACCATGGTCAGCCAGGTGCCGGTCTGCGAGATCAGCTGACCGGTGAAGAAGAGGCGGAAGTTGCGGTGGCGGAGCGAGCGGAACGTCGAGTGGTCGGCCGCCGCACCGGCGGGCGCCGTGGCGGGGGTGGTGGTCACGTGGGGTCCTTCGGCGGTGACGTGAGGTGCTCGAGGACGTCGAGGGCGTCGGCCAGGCGGCCGAGCTCCTCCGGCGGCAGCTCGGCGAGGCGGGTGGCGAGCCACGCCGTCTTGCGGGCCCGGAGGTCGGTGAGGAGCGCCTCGCCGTCGGCTGTCAGGGAGACGAGGGTGACCCGGCGGTCGGTGGCGTCGCCGACGCGTGTCACGAGGCCGGCGGCGTGGAGGCGGTCGACGATCTTGGTGGCGGTCGGGGCGGCGACCTGCTCCTCGTCGGCGAGGGTGCGGACCGACACGGGGCCGCAGCGGGCCAGCGTGGCCAGGGCGGACAGCATGGTGGGGCTGAGGTCGGCGTCGGCCTGCTGGCGCAGGATCCGGGCGAGGCGGGTGGCGCTCAGGCGCAGGCGGTCGGCGACCTCCCCGAGGTCGGGGAGGAGGTCGGTCGAGCGATCGGGCGTCGGCTGCACGGTGGCCATCGTGTCCTCCAACCCCGTAGCGAGGGAAACTATTTCCCTCGCTACCCACCTTCTGCGGCGGCGACCCCCACCCGCCGGGCCGCAGCCGTCCGCCGGGCCGGCGCCGAGTGGCGGCGATCGCGCCGCCGCGGGCACGATGTCGGGCCATGGCCAAGACCACGGTGTCCAACGACCTGCGCAAGGGCGCCAAGGTGATCGCCCGGACGGCCCTGCGCGACGTCCCCGAGGGCACGCCGGGCAAGGTCTCCATGGTCACCGGCCTCACCTGGATCCGGTACTGGGTCCGCTTCGACAACGGCGTGTCGCTCGGCTCGATCGACCGCAAGCGCCTGGCGACGCCCGAGGAGTGGCGCCGCTACGTCGACGGCGAGGAGGAGGCCCCCGACGCCGCCGGCGACGCCGACGCTGCGGCCGACGACGGCGTGGCCGAGGACGAGGCCGGCGGCGCCACCACGCCCAACGGCACGTTCGTCCCCCAGAAGCACATCGACCGGGCCAAGGCCGCCCGGGCCCGCCTCGGCGGCTGAGGCCGGCCCACCTCGGCGCCTGACGCCCGCTCGCTGCGGCGCCCGGCGCCGCCGCCCGCCCGCCCGGTGCCGGGCTACGGTCGCCCCGACGGTCACGACCCCCGGAGGCACCCGTGCAGATCAGCATGCAGCTCAGCTACAGCGGCGGCTTCAAGGAGGCGGCCGACACCGTCGCCGAGCTCGAGCGGGCCGGGCTGGACCTGGTGTGGATCGCCGAGGCCTACGGCTTCGACGGGGCCAGCCTCATGGGCTACCTCGCCGCCAAGACCGAGACCGTCCAGATCGCCTCGGGCATCCTGCCGATCTACACCCGCACGCCCACGCTGATCGCCATGACCGCGGCGGGGGTCGACGCCCTCTCCGACGGTCGGTGCCACCTCGGCCTCGGGGCGTCGGGCCCGCAGGTGATCGAGGGCTGGCACGGCGTGACCTACGACGCGCCGATCGGGCGCACGCGGGAGATCGTCGACATCTGCCGCCAGGTGTGGGCCCGCGAGGGCAAGCTCACCCACGAGGGCCGCTACTACCAGCTGCCGCTGCCCGAGGGGCAGGGCACCGGCCTCGGCAAGCCGCTGAAGATCATCGCCCACCCCGTGCGCCCCCGGATCCCGATCTGGGTCGCGTCGCTCGGCCCGAAGAACGTGGCCATGACCGCCGAGGTGGCCGACGGCTGGATGCCGATCCTGTTCGACCCGGCCAAGGCGGGCGACGTGTGGGGCCCCGACCTCGCCGCCGGCGCCGCCAAGCGGGCCCCCGACCTCGACCCGCTCATGATCACCGCCGGCGGCCTGCTGGTGGTCGGCGACGACGTGAAGGGCTACCTCGACTTCGTGCGCCCCATGGTGGCGCTCTACGTGGGTGGCATGGGCGCGCGGGGCAAGAACTTCTACAACGACCTCTTCACCCGATACGGCTACGAGGAGGAGGCCCGGACGATCCAGGACCTCTACCTGGACGGCAAGAAGGACGAGGCCGCCGCCGCCATCCCGGACGAGTTCCTGGAGGCCATCTC
>DATAGR010000530.1:0-2247 GCA_036263575.1 Aquihabitans sp.
GCTCGACCTCTTCGCCCCAGCGCTGGACGCCGAGTCGTACTTCGCCCACTACATCACGATGCACAACCCGCGCTTCTTCGGTCGCTTCGTCGGCTTCGTTGAGATCATGATCCCCGGGTTCAGTCGACCAGCGCTCGAACGCCTTCTACCGACGCTCGGCGAAAGCGAAACAGGATGGGGCTGGGGCCTCGACTCGGTGTGGCCCAAGCTCCTGGACTACACGAACGTCGCCATCATCGACGGCGTCACCGTCAGCCACACCCGTCCAGTCGGCGAGATGCGAGACCCCGAACTGCACCGGCGCGTCCTCAAGGAGTCCGACACGCTCCTCGAGCGCTACGACTGCCGCCAGATGCACACCACGTTCGGTGCCTTCGGTGCGGACCATCAACCGATCGACCTCTCACCGGAACGCCTCCTGCTCGACCTAGTCGACGGATGGGACTACCTGTACGAGCGGGACCCACGGGTCCTGGCATGGATCGCTCACTTCCAAAGCCAGCACTTCACCTGGCCCGAGTACCCCGTCGCAGGCACCCCGTAGCGAGCTCACCTGGCTCGGCGAAACAACCAGCGGGCAGGACCACCGGCCTTCTCCACAAGGCCACGACTGGAAGGAACAACGGCGCGGAAGCGCCACTGGCCGCAGTCGCCACTCCCGTTGCGACGGCGCTGCGACCACAGGTTGCTCCTCGTCCGACAGGAATGACTTGGTTGAGCCGGGTTTGCGTTGAGCCGGGGTTGCGTCCTGTGGCGGCCATCGGGAAGTGCGCTCGAGCCGGCATCGCCAGGAGGGCTGATCGTGCACCATCGCGACACCGTCATGTTCGCGTGTCCCACATGTCCCGACCGGTTGGTGTTCACCACGGGGCAGCGAGAGGCGGTCTCCGCCCGGTGCGGGGGGTGCGGGGCGGCGTACCGGTACCGGAGCGGGGGTTGGGTCGAGCAGGTCGAGGGGCCGCGGTGCATGGGCCCGGCCACCAGCTACTCGTGTCGGGTCGTGGTGCTGCCGGACCCCTCACCGCCTGACGGAATCGCCTGACCGGGCGGCATTGGGACCCGGTGGGCGGGGTACGCCCGAGGTGACCGCGACAGACCCTTGAGCACCAGGGGCGTTCTCGCTCGTCTCGTGGAGCACCGGCGATGTGCTCATCCCCCACCTTGCGCGATCGGTGGCTGCGATGCGCAGGGTCGGTCCCCGGCGAGTCACGGCAGCGCACCGTTCGATTCTGGCCCGCACGAGCCTGTCCACACACCCAGCGCCGTGCCGATCGGCGGTTGCGCACCGCCGCCTTCGACACCGCGCCGCCGACGATCCGCTTAGCGCTCCCGTCGACGGCGTTCCCGTCTGAGGCGCCGGGGCGGCCTCCAGCAGCGGCGACCGGCGCTCGATGACTGATTGAGGCCGGCAAGGTCCGTCCGGAAGCCCAAGAGGTCTGGTGCGAGACGTGTGGCCGTGTCCCATGACGAATGAAGAGACCATCTCGATGTCACGCAAACCAAGACCCGTAGCGATCCAGTCGGCCGGGACCGCACCCGCCGGAGACGTGCTGCACCTGAACTACCCGCCGCAGGTGACGGCGGTCGCCGAAGCCCGCGCCGCCCTCGGGCAGGCCCTCGACCGCACCGGACACCGTCTGTACCGGGAACGAGCGCGGCTGGTGCTCGACGAACTGCTGTGGAACGTGGTCGTCCACACCTCGACCGAAGCCGATGTGCGGGTCGTTGCTGGGGCCATGCACGTCCTCGTCGAGGTCGCCGATGGCAGCCAGAAGCCGCCGCTCCTCGAGCGGCCGCCGCCGGACGCTCACGCCGGTCGGGGACTGCTCATCGTCGACGAGCTCGCCGACGCCTGGGGTTGGAGCCACCGGGACGCCGGCAAGGTGGTGTGGGCACGTTTCGACGAGCGGTCTTGGCGCTCTGCGCAGTGGCCCGGGAACGGCCAGATCCTGTGAGGGGAGCCCAGGTGTCCTCAGCCGAGGTCGTGTCGCCGTCGTCGCTCGGGGAAGCGGCCGGTGTGCCAGGGCCTCCCGGTGACCAGTTGGCCAAACGGGTGCCGGTGATCGATCTCCTCGACGACGCTTCGGTGGTCAGTGGCGCCCTTGACCTCCTGAGCTCCGGACGCTCGGACCAGCCGACACGTGGCGTGCCGGCTCCTGCACGATCGTGCCGGGCGGTCCCGGCGCTCTCTCGCGGCCCAGGCTCGTCAGGTCTTGGACCCGACCAGGGGCGGGCAGGGGCGCACCT
>DATAGR010000531.1:0-7994 GCA_036263575.1 Aquihabitans sp.
CGAGGAGGAAGATCACGAACAACATGCCGCCGCCCACCACGAGGGCGCCGGCGCCGATCGTCATGTCGGCGATCAGCTGCAGGATCTCCTTGCGGTACTTGGTGGCCTGCGGCAGCCGCCGGATGATCCGCCCTGCGAACACCACCTGGTCGTAGGCCTGGGAGAAGAAGCCGAGCGCCGCCGAGACGTCCTTGGAGACGGCGCGGTCCACCCGCTCCCAGGCGGTGCGGGGGTCCTCGTGCGTGGCGGCGGGGGCGGTCACCGGGTCAGACCTTCTGCGGCACGAAGTTGAAGTACACGGCGGTCAGGACGAAGTTCACGAAGAACAGCAGGATGAAGGTGATGACCACGGCCTGGTTGACGGCGTCGCCCACGCCCTTGGGCCCGCCCTTGCAGGAGAGGCCCTTGTAGCAAGCCACCACGCCGGCGATGAACCCGAAGACGCCGGCCTTCACCAGCGCCATCCAGAGGTCCGGCAGCTGGCTCAGCTCGTTGAACGAGGCGAAGAAGCTGCTCGACGACACGCCGAGCACCTGCACGGCGAAGAACCACCCACCGGCCAGGCCGGCGGCGCTCACGACGGCGTCGAGGAGCACGGCGATCAACGTGGCCGCCACCACCCGCGGCATGACCACCCGCTGGATCGGGTTGATCGACATGACCTCCATGGCGGCCAGCTCGTCGCGGATCTTCCGAGAGCCGATGTCGGCGCACATCGCCGAGCCGCCGGCGCCGGCGATCAGCAGGGCGGTGGCGATGGGCGCCTGCTCGCGGACCACGGCGAGCACCAGCGCCGAGCCGAGGTGGGCGTCGGCGCCGAGCTGGCGGATCAGTGCGCCCACCTGCAGCGAGATGACCATGCCGAACGGGATGGAGATGAGGATCACCGGCACCGTCGTGACCTTGGCGATGAACCAGCACTGGTCGAGGAACTCGGCGACGGGCCACGGCCGGCTGAAGATGCGGCGGACCGACTCGATGCCGACCGCGGCCATCGATCCGATCTCGCGCACGACGTTCCCGACCTTGGAGATGCCGGGCACGACCATCGCCATCAGCGGCCGCCACGCCGTCGCGAGGGGGCCGGCACCGGACGGGACCGGCGGGCGGCGTCAGACCTGGAGGACGTCACGGTCCCGCTCCAGCTCGCGCTGCGCCTTGCGCTCCTCGGCCCGCCGGACGGAGCGGGCGACGAGGTCTCGCTCGACGTCGCTCTCCTCGGTGGCCAGCTCGTCCATGCCGATCGGCCCGTTGGCCCGCCCGGCGAGGAACTGGCGGATGATCGGGTTGTCGTCGAGGAGCATCTCGTCCTTCGACGCGAACCGCACCAGGCCCGACCGGTAGAGGACGCCGACGTGGTCGGCCACCCGCATCACCGACGGGATGTTGTGGGTGATGATGATGAACGTCGCGCCGGTCTCCTCCTGGATCTTCTTGACCAGCTCGTCCAGGTAGGAGACGCGCACGGGGTCGAGCCCGGAGTCGGGCTCGTCGAAGAAGATGAGCTCGGGTTCCATGACCAGCGCCCGGGCGAAGCCGGCGCGCTTCTTCATGCCGCCCGAGACCTCACCGGGGAACTTCTTGAGGTGGTCGAGCAGGCCCACCATCGCCGCCTTCTCGAGGGTGATCCGCCGGATCTCCCCCTCCGACCTCCGGGTGTGCTCTCGCAGCGGGAAGGCGATGTTGTCGTAGATGTTCATGGAGCCGAAGAGGGCCCCGTCCTGGAACAGGACGCCGAACTTGCGGCGGATCCGGTAGAGGTCCTTCTCCCGCATCCGCACGGTCTCCTCGCCGTCGACCCAGATCTCGCCTCGGTCGGGCCGCAGGAGGCCGATGATGTTCTTCAGCAGGACGGACTTGCCGGTGCCGGACGGGCCCATGATGGCGCTGGTGGCACCCCGGGGGACGTCGAAGGAGATGCCCTCGAGCACGGTGTGCGACCCGAACGACTTCGTCACGTCGCGCAGTGAGATGATGGCGTCCAGGACCGTCCCCTTGCTTCAACACGGGCCGTCAGGTGGCGGCGGTGTCCGGATGCCCCCGAGGTTCGACGGGGTGTCGGCGGTCACCTGCCACGGACCGTGACCTTTCTGACCCGAAGGGGTGAAGGCGGGGGCGAGGCGGACCTATCCGCCGAGGCGGGCGGGGCTCGGCTCAGCCGGGGGCGGTGCCGAGGCGGCGGGCCTCGGCGCGACGCTCGGCGTCGAGCCGCTCGAGCCCGGGCTCGGGCGAGTGGTCGACGTAGCGCATGAGCTCGGCCACGGCGTGGTGGCCGGCCTCCTCGGCGATCTGGCGGTGCATCTCCTGGGCGACCTCGCGATAGGTCGGGTGCCCCTGGGGCCCGCTGCGCAGCTCGAGGAGGTGCACCGCCTCGCGGGCGTTCATCTGCATCACGAAGCGGACCTTGTACGCCAAGGCGACGGCGTAGGGCGCCTGGGCCGGGAACCGGGGGTGGAGGAGGTCGTGGAGCTCCGCCGAGCGCTCCATGGCGCGATCGAAGGTCGGCGCCTGGCCGGCGAGGTCGATCGCCTCGGGCCGGGTGTAGCCGTGGCGGGGGCTGAGCTGCTGCCACTCGACGGTGAGCATGCGGTGGCGCTGGAGGTCCCGGAAGGCGCCGTAGTCGGCCAGCACGTCGAAGCGGTAGTCCACGCGCTCGAGGGCCCGGCCCGGCCGGTGGCGGCGGTTGGCCCGCTCCCCGGTGTAGGTGCGGACCACCTCCAGGCGCTCCTGGGCCGACATCGCCCGCACCGCCTGTTCGACCTGGGCCTCGGGGAGGTGCGTGTGGGCGTAGAGCATGGCCGTGACCAGGTGGACCTCGGCATCGGGGTCGAAGTCGATCAGCGTCACGAGCGGCGCCGGCTCGGCGGCGGTGCCGGCCGGGGGGAACAGGCGCTCGGCCAGCTCGTCCATGGCGCTCCGGGTGGCGCCGAGGTAGCTGCTCCAGGCGACGCCCCGGTCGGCCAGGTCGACCCGCTTGAGGAACGACGGGATCACCTTCCGCAGCTCGTGGAGCATCAGGTCGGCGTAGGTGCGGGCCTCGGGCAGCGGGTGCGAGCGCATGCGCAGCAGGAGCGCCTCGTAGGCCTGGCCGGTGCCGTAGATGCCCACGTTCGACAGCGAGGCCGCCGGCAGCAGGCCGCGCAGCGCGTCGAACGCCTTGGCGCGGATGGCCTGCCGGTAGACGAAGTCCGAGTCGGCGTCGTCCTTCGGGAACTGGTCGCGGAAGAAGTCGTTGAGCTTCGGGAGCAGCTCGGCGTAGGTGTCGAACAGACGGTCCATGTCGCCCACGTACCGGGTGCCGAGCGGCGAGCTGAGCACCGCCGGGTCGCGGTGGAACCGGTAGCGGCCGCCGATGCGGGCGTCGTAGGCGATGTAGCGGGTCGACTGCTCGAGGTACGACATCAGCCGCCCCCACTCCAGGACCTTGGTCAGCACGTTGGAGGCCTGCTCGCAGGCCAGGTGGACGCCGCCGAGCTGGGCGACGGAGTCGTCGCCGTACTCGAAGAACACCTTGTCGTAGAGCTCCTCGGCCCGGCGGAGGCCGACGGTGGCGTCGATCGACTGGTCGCCGGAGATGTCGAGCTCGCCGACGAACTCGTCGAGGAAGAGCCGGCGGAGGCTCTTGGAGGAGCGGGAGTAGCGGGCGAAGAGGGCGCCCTTGACCACCTCGGGCAGGTTGACGAGCGCGAAGACCGGGCTGTCGAGGTTCGTGAAGTACCGGCGGAGCACGTCGGCCTCGTCGGGCGAGAACTCCTCGGCGACATAGGTGGTCACGGCGTGTGAGGCTAGAGGCTGGCCGGCTCGGGGACGGGGAGGGTGCGCCCGGGCCCGGCGGGCGTCAGATGGTGGCCCGGCCGGTGGCGCGGCCGCTGGCGCGGGCCGCCTCGAAGGCGGCGCGCACCTCGTCGATGGCCCCCGGCTCGCCCCACAGGTCGGCGACGGTGGCCGCCATCGCCTTGGCGCCGTCGAGGACGGCCCGATCCCCCTCCGCCCCGCCGGCGAAGCGCACGAAGTCCTTGGTGTGGATGGCGACGTTCGGCGGCGACACGGCGATCATCGGGTGGATGGAGGCGACGATGTGGCTGACGTTGCCCATGTCGGTGCTGCCCACCACCGCAGCCATGTCGTCGGGGTCCACGAGGGTGCGCCCGGTGCGGGCCAGGTTGGCCCGGTACCGCTCGATCATCGGGTCGTTGTCCACCATGTCGGCGAAGGCGGGGTCGATCCACTCGTGCTCCATGGCGCAGCCGGCGGCCGCCGCGCCGGCCTCCAGGCACGCCAGCACCCGGGCCTTCAGCTTCTCGAGGCCCTTGACCGTCGGCGAGCGCACGTACCAGGTTGCCGCGGTGTGGTCGGGCACGACGTTGGCGGCGTCGCCGGCCTTGGTGAAGATCCCGTGGATCCGCTCGTCGGGACGGATGTGCTGGCGCAGCGCAGCCACGTTGACGTAGCCGAGCACGGCGGCGTCCAGGGCGTTGCGCCCCGCCTGCGGGGCGGCGGCGGCGTGGGCGGCCCGCCCCGTGTAGGTCACCTCCACCTGCTGGATGGCGATGGCGCCGAAGCGGGCCAGGTCGAGGCCGGCCGGGTGGACCATCAGGGCGGCGTCCACGTCCTCGAACGCGCCGCGCTCGGCCAGGAAGATCTTCCCGCCCCCGCCCTCCTCGGCCGGCGAGCCGAGGACCACCAGCCGACCGCCGAGCTCGGCGGCCACGGCGGCGGCGGCGATGCCGGCGCCCACGCCGGCGGTGCCGATGACGTTGTGGCCGCACGCGTGGCCGATCTCCGGGAGGGCGTCGTACTCGCACAGCACCGCCACGGTGGGGCCGGCGCCGTCCCCGGCCCGGGCCTCGAACGCCGTCTCGATGCCGTACGCACTGCCGGTGACGTCGAGGCCCGCGTCGGCCAGGACCCCCGTGAGCACCTCGTGGGCGTGGTGCTCGGCGAAGCCCAGCTCGGGCCGGGCGTGGATCCGGTGCGAGGCGTCGAGCAGGACCTCGGCGTGCTCGTCGACGACGGCGTCGATGCGGTCCTTCACGGCGGCGAGGTCGACCATCTCCGCACGATACGCCCGGGCCGCAGGTCCGGCGCCGAGGGGGTCGACCGGGTCAGTCGTGGACCAGCACCACCTTGCCCAGCTGCTCCCCCGCCTCCAGCCGCTCGAGCGCCTCGGGGTACGCCGACACCGGCAGCTCGCAGTCCACGGCGATCGGCAGCCCCTGCTCGACCAGGCGGGACACATCGGCGAACTCGCCGTAGCCGCCCATGGTCGAGCCGATGAGCTCGTGCTGCTTGAAGAACAGGCGCGGCAGGTTGACCTCGACGACCGGACCCGAGGTCCCACCGCACACCACCAGCCGGCCACCGGGCAGCAGCGCCCGCATGGAGCGGTCCCACGTGGCGGGCCCGACGCTCTCCACCACGACCTCGACCTTCACTGGCCAGTCGTCGTCCGAGGCGAAGGCGTCGGCCGCGCCCAGCTCGACGGCCCGGCGGCACTTCTCCGGCTCCCGGGAGGTGCCGTAGACGGTGGCGCCCATGGCGTTGGCGAGCGCCAGCGCGGCCATCGAGACCCCGCCGCCGATGCCCACGATGAGCACCCGCTCCCCCGCCCGCAGCCGAGCCCGGCGCAGCATCCGGTACGCGGTGAGCGTCGCCAGCGGGAAGGCGGCGCACTCCGCCCACGACCGCCCCGCCGGGCGGGGCACGACGTTGCGCGCCGGGACGGTGACCAGCTCGGCGTGGCCGCCCCACCGCTGCTCGCCGACGATCTCGAACCCGGGGTACATCGGTGCGTCGTCGCCGTGGGCCACCACCATGTCGAGCGGCGACACGGCCGGGTTGACCACGACCTCGTCGCCGACGGCCACCCCGTGGACGGCCGACCCCACCGACTCGACCACGCCGGCGACGTCGCAGCCGGGCACGTGTGGCAGGTGCGGTCGGGGCCGGCCTCGGGTCACCCAGAGGTCCATGTGGTTCAGCGCCGATGCCACCGGTCGCACCCGCACGTCGCCGGGGCCCACCGGCGGGTCGCCGATCTCGCCGTAGCGGTAGGCACCGGGCGACTCGTCGAGGATCCACGCGCGCATGGGGCCGACGGTACCGCCCGCCCTCGGCGTCAGACGACGACGCGGAGGGCGTCGGGTTCCAGGCGCACCGACAGCGTCGTGGCGTCGGCGACCCGCTCGCCGTCGAGCCAGACGGGGGTCGGTCGGTCGAGCTCCAGCTGGACCGCGGGTACCCGCCGCTGGGCGATGCCGGGGTGGGGCACGTGGGTGCCGGTCGGGAGCCGGGTCCGCGCCTTCCACCGGTCGTCGAGCGAGAGGTCGCCGTCGAAGACGTCGAGGAGGCCGTCGCCCGGGTGCGAGCGGGGGGCGACGTCCCACCGGCCGATCCACTGGGCGTTCATCACCGCCACCACCCGCCCGCGCCACCAGCTGCGCCGCACCACGAGGTGGGCCACGAACCAGTGGAGCCGCCCGTCGAGCAGCACCGCGCCGAGGTCCGTGGGGAGCGTCATGGCGTCGGACGAGCGCAGCCGGGCGACGTCGCCGCGACCGCCGACCGTCTTGCACAGGTCGCCACCGAGCAGGCCGAGGGTCGGCACCGGGCGACCCGCCCGCCGAGCCTCCTCGACCACGGCGCGGGCCTCGGCGTCGGTGCGCACCTCGACGCCGTCGACCGGGAGCGCGCCGGGCGCGCCCCACGCCTGGTGCTTCTCGACGGTCACGCGTCGCCGAGGGCGTCGGCCGCGCCGTCGGCGTCGGCGTCGGCCCCGGACACCTCCGACGACGCCGAGATGATGCCTCGGAAGAGGCCGTCGACGGCCTGGCGGGCCGCAGCTCGCGTGGCGGCCTCGGGTGCGACCTCGCCGACCTGGCGCAGCAGGTCGATGAGGGTCTTGATGTTGCGAACGAAGTCGCCGCCGGACAGGTCCTCGTCGGCGATGACGACGTCGAGCGACTCGCCGGCCGCCCAGGCGTGGGCCAGGGCGAGGAACGTGGGATCGGGCAGCCGGGTGGCGCTGAGGCCGGCCTTGAGCTCGGCGTTGCCCAGCCGTCGGGCCAGCTTGTCGATGGCGGTCGCCCGCTCGCGCACCAGCCTCGACGGGAACCACGGCGGCGGCGGCGGCTCCTTGGAGCGGTGCTCGTAGGTCAGCATCGAGACCAGTCCGGCGAGCGAGGCGGGGTCGAGGCCGTCGAGGAGGCCGTCGCAGATCACCGAGGCGCACAGCAGGTCGGTCTCGTGGAAGACGCGCGCCAGCACCTCGCCCCGCTCGGTGAGCGCCCAACCCCGCACGAAGCCCCACCGCTCGAGGAGGCCCACGATGCGGTCGAACTGGCGGGTCAGCGAGCTGCTCTTCTCGGCGAGGCGGCGCTCCACCTCCGCGACCTGCGTCCGCAACCGGTCCCGCTCCGAGGCCGCCGCCAGGTGGCGCTCGAGGTCCGGGCAGGCGGCCACCTGGAGGTCCTGGGCCGACGGCGGAGCCGTCGGGGCCCCGGTCGGCGCGTCGCCTGAGCCGTCCGCCTCGCCTGCGGCGCGGCGCGACGTGGGCAGCGGGCGGTGGCTCAGCCTGGCCTTGCGCAGCAGCGACGACACCTGGCGCTGGAAGATGCGGTTGCGGGGGTCGTACGGCTCGGGCAGCGCCAGGGCGGCGGCGCGCGCCGGCGGCTCGTCGAAGTCGTCCGGATCGAGGACCGACACGTGGGCGTCGTGGTCGATCACGCGCAGGCGCAGGTTGCCCTTGCGGTAGGAGGTGGAGAGCACGGCGAGGCGGAGGGTGCCGAAGCGGATCACGTCGCCCGGCACCAGCCGCTCCACCGCGGCATCGATCTCGTCGCGCCGACTGCGCCGCTCCTCGCGACGGGCGGAGCGCTCGGCGCGCCGCCGCTCGCGGTACTCGTCGACGTCGCCGAGCTCGCAGGCGACCTCGGCCTCGGCCTCGGCGAGCCGGGCCAGCCGGGTGGCCCGCCGGTTCGCCAGCTTCCCGAGCG
>DATAGR010000532.1:0-4840 GCA_036263575.1 Aquihabitans sp.
GGACCGCGATGCCGTCGTGGGCCAGCTGGAGCTGGGCGCGCGCCCGGGCGACGGCCACCGCCAGGCGGCGCTCGGGGACCTCGAGGCGGGGGCCGCGGCGGTGGACGTCCCACCCGGCGGCGACGGTGGCGGCGTCGGGCAGGACGGCCGGGTAGCCGAGCGGGCTGCCGGTCGGTTCGCCGACCTCGCCGACGGGGAGGGCGACGCGCAGCACCGACGTGTGGGTCAGCGGGAAGATCATCGCCAACGTGGCCAGGCCGTCGGCGCTGTCGGCCGTGGCGAGCGGTTGGCCTGCCTCGCCGTTGGTGACCACCTCGGCCACGTCGCCGGCCTCGGCGCTGCCGGCGGCGGAGCGAGCCGGTCGCCGGGGCAGCAGGACCGCGGGCCGGCCGTCGACGCGCACGAGGTGCGCCGCCTCGCGGCCCTGGCCCCCGGGCACGGGCTCGATCGTGATGGACGAGGCCTCGCCCACGCCGTCGGCCACGAACGGGCGCAGCACGAGCGCGACGGCGAAGGGCACCGGGGTGGCGTTCTCGACCTCGACCACCACCCACTCGTCGCCGACCGCTCGTGGCGAGCGCACGCCGTAGGCCCGGTGGACGGCGTCGCCGCCGGGGATCTTGAGCGACGTCTCGACGACGGGTGCCTCGCCGAGGAGCTGCTGGCGGACCGCCGCCTCGCGTGCCGGGAGGTGCCAGCGGTCGTCGGCCCCGATCCACCAGTCGAGGCTCCACCCCTCCCCCACCACCAGGCCGGCCCGGTCCACGGCCGTGACGACCGGCGAGGCCACGGTCCCGACGAGGGTCCAGCTGGGGGCGAGGGCGTCGGAGGCCAGACCTCGGGGCAGGACCCACCCGGCCGCCGCCAGCGCCGCCGCCGGGTCGTCGACGGCCGCCGAGGATCGTCCGACGGCGGGACGGCCGGGACGCAGGTCGACGCCGGACGGGGGCGGTGGGGTGCGGCGACGGAACATGGCAGCCCGGGTCTACCGGGCCGGCGTGATGCCGTCCATCTCGCGCCCGGTGCCCCGGCGCAGGAGCCCGGCGTACGCCTCGGCGGCGGTCCGCCCCTCGTGGCAGACGCCGTGGACCTCGGACGCGATGGGCATGTCGAGGCCGAGCTCGTCGGCCAGCTCCATGACGACCTTCGACGTCTTGACCCCCTCGGCCACCATGTTCATGTGGGAGATGATCTCGTCGATCGTCTCGCCCTTGCCGAGGCGCTCGCCGACGTGGCGGTTCCGGCTCTGGGTGCTGATGCACGTGGCCACGAGGTCGCCCATGCCGGCCAGGCCCGAGAACGTCAGCGGCTCGCCGCCCAGGGCCACGCCGAGGCGGGTCACCTCCGACAGGCCTCGGGTGATCACCGCTGCGCGCGTGTTGTCGCCGGCGCCGAGGCCGTCGGCCATGCCCGACGCGATGGCGATCACGTTCTTCAGCACGCCGCCCATCTCGCAGCCGACGATGTCCTCGTTCGTGTACACCCTGAAGAGCTCGGCCTGGAAGATCTGCTGGATCGCCCGCGCCACGTTGTCGTCGTCCATGGCGATCACGCTGGCCGCAGCGTGGCCGGCCAGGATCTCCTTGGCCAGGTTCGGGCCCGTGAGCACCCCCACCGGGTGGCCGGGCAGGACGTCCTCGATCAGCTGGCTCATCCGCAGCCGGGTGCCGAGCTCGAGGCCCTTGGACAGCGACACGACGGGCACCCACGGGCGAAGGTAGGGCTTGACCGCCTGCAACGCCGAGCGGAAGCCGGCCGACGGCACGCCCATCACCAGCAGGTCGGCCTCGGTGACGGCGCGCTCGAGGTCGGCGGTGGCTCGGAGCTGGGACGGGAGGCGGTAGCCGGCGAGGTAGTCGCCGTTCTCGTGCTCGGCATCGATCTGCTCGGCGAGGCTGGCCCGGCGCGACCACAGCTGCGTGGGTGCGTTGTGCGACGCGAGGGCGGCGACCGTGGTGCCCCACGAGCCGGCGCCGATGACCGAGACCCGGATGTCCATGGCGGCGCACGATAGGCGGTGCGCCCTCCCGACGTGACGGGCGTCTCAGCCCGGACCGACGGCGGATCCACCGGTAGCGTGGCGCCGTGCGTGCCGCTGTGGTGATCCCGGTGAAGGGGTTCCACGCGGCCAAGCTGCGCCTGGCACCGGCCCTCACGCCCGAGGCCCGGGCCGTGCTGGCCCGCCAGATGGCCACGCGCGTGGTGCGCGCCGCCGGCGCCCTCCCCGTCACCGTCGTCTGCGAGGACCCGGCCGTGCGGGACTGGGCCGCCGAGGTGGGCGCCGCCGTGGCGTGGACGCCGGGGCTCGGCCTCGACGGCGCCGTGGAGGCCGGCGTGGAGGCCGTGGCGGCCGCCGGCGCCGAGCGGGTCGTCGTGGCCCACGCCGACCTGCCGCTCGCCACGGGGCTCGACCACGTCGTCGGCCGAGCCGGCGTGCTGCTCGTGCCGGACCGCCGCACCGACGGCACCAACGTCATCGCCCTGCCCGCCGGCTCCGGCTTCCGGTTCAGCTACGGCCCCGGCTCGTTCGCCCGCCACCGCCACGAGGCGGCCCGGCTGGGCCTGCCCGTCGAGGTCCGCACCGACGCCGCCCTCGGCTGGGACGTCGACGTCCCCGACGACCTCCGCCTGCCCGACGGCGACGACCTCGCCGTGGGTCGTCCGTGCTGATCCGTCGCCCGTGCTGAGGGGCTCGTGACCACGGTCGACCTGCCCGTCCCCGGGCGCGCCCTCGCCGTCGGCGCCCACCCCGACGACATCGAGTTCGGCGCCGGGGCCACGCTCGCCAAGTGGGCGGCCGCCGGGTGCGAGGTGTCGTTCGTGATCTGCACCGACGGGTCGAAGGGCACGTGGGACGCCGCCGCCGACCTCGAGGCCCTGGTCGCCACCCGCCAGGTCGAGGCCCGGGACGCCGCGAAGGCCCTGGGGGCCACCGGCGAGGTGGTGTTCCTCGGCCGGGTCGACGGCGAGCTCACCGACGACCGGCCCACTCGATCGGAGCTGGCCCGCTGGATCCGCGTGCTGCGCCCCGACGTCCTGCTGGGCCACGACCCCTGGAAGCGCTACCGGCTCCACCCCGACCACCGGGCGGGCGGCTTCCTCGTGACCGACGCGCTGGTGGCCGCACGCGACCCCCACTTCTTCCCGGAGCACGGCGTGGCCCACCACCGCCCCGCCGCCCTCCTGCTCTTCGAGGCCGACGAGCCCGACCACGCCGAGCAGGTCGACGAGGCCCACCTCGCCGCCAAGGTCGCCGCCCTCGAGGCGCACCGCTCGCAGTACGAGTCGACCATGTTCATCACCGGCGGCGACGGGGACGACGGTCGGGGCCCCGGCGACGAGGTGCTCCGCTTCCGGGCCGAGGTGCGGGCCGGCCTCGAGGAGGCGGGCCGGTGGGCAGGTGTCGCGCTGGCCGAGCGCTTCCGCCACCTGCCCACCGATCGCTAGCGGACCACGGCCGCCCGCGGCGGTCAGGTCGACCAGGTCGGCTCGTGGCGGCCGAGGGGGCCGGGCTCGACGGACCAGGTGACCGGGTGGCCGTCGATCGTGCCGCCCAGCGGCGCCCGGCGGAGCGGACCCCAGGCGCTGGTCGCCGGCTCGGTGTCGGCATCGGTCCACGTCGGCGCGGCGGCGTCGAGGCCGCCGGGGATCGGCGAGCCCAGCACCACGTTGGCCGCGCCCACCAGACTGCCCCGGACGTCGGCCGCGTCCCCGGTGGTCACGAGACGGGTGAGGGCCCGGCAGGCCGCTGCGGCGAGGAGGTGGCCGGTGCCGTGGTCGAGGGCCTGGGCCGGGAGGGGGACCGGGTGCGCCACCCCGGCGGCGACGGCGCCGGCGGCGGCGATGCCGGTGCTCATCTGGACGAGGCTGTCGAAGCCCCGGCGTCCGGCCCACGGCCCGGCCCAGCCGTAGGCGTCGTGGGTGACGGTGACGATCGACGGGTTGCGGCGCCGCAGGTCGGCCGGCCCGTAGCCCAGGGCGTCGAGCGCACCGGGTCGCAGGCCGCCCACGACGACGTGGGCCTCGGCCACCAGCGCCTCGAAGCGGGCCCGGTCGGCGCGGGCGGTGAGGTCGAGCGCCGCGCACCGCTTGCCCAGCGTGGTCTCGGGCAGCAGGGCCGGGACCTCCTCGAAGCCGGGCGGGTCGATGCGCAGCACGTCGGCCCCGTGGGCGGCGAGGAAGCGCGTGGCGAGCGGGCCGGCGATCACGCGGGTCAGGTCGAGGACGCGGATGCCGGCCAGGGGCGCCGCCCCCGGCCGGACCGCACCCGGCCCGCCGCCCCCGCCGGTGATCGGGAGGGGCGGGCCGAGGACCACGGGGCGCTCGCCCGCCGTCGCCGCGCCGGCGGGGTGGGCCCGCCAGGCGTCGTGCGACCGGAGCACGGCGGCGGCGCCCCCGGCGTCGACGACGGCCTCCTCGAGCGCGTCGGCGGGGCGCCGCGCCACCGCGGCGGCCACCGCGTCGCGGTCCGGGCCCACGCCCAGGACGTCGAGGGCGGCCCGCCGGTGCCCGTCGTAGTTGGTGTGCAGGCGGATCCAGCCGTCGGCGGCCTCGTAGTCGCCGGCCACCGGGTCCCACGGCGGCGGCAGCTCCCACCCCTCGGCCGAGAGCAGCGCCTCGGCGCGGAACGAGGCGGCGGCCCTTCGCCGGTCGACGGCCACCGCCGGCACGGCGGTCCCGGCCCGGGCGGCGGCGAGCTCGGCGACGGCGAGGCACGCGGCCGCCACCGTCGCCGTCGCGAAGCCGGTGACGTCGAAGGCCGAGGGCAGGACCACGGCATCGCCGGTCCCTCGCACGGAGGTGAGGTGCCCGGGGTCGCCGTCGAGGTCGGCCCAGAGGG
>DATAGR010000533.1:0-1691 GCA_036263575.1 Aquihabitans sp.
GGGCGCACGTCGTACCTGGGCGACGTCCTGGCCGTCGTGGTGGCGGTCGACCGGCCGACGGCCCGGGCCGCCGCCGAGCTGGTGTCGGTCGAGTACGTGCCCCACCCGCCCTTCGCCGACCCGTTCTCGGCCCTGGCCGACGGCGCCGACGACGCGGTGTGGGAGCTGCCCGGCAACGTCCTGTCGCGCTCGACCTACGCCCGCGGCGACGTCCGCGCCGCCTTCGCGTCGAGCGCCCACGTCGTGCGCGAGACGTTCCGCACCCAGCGCGTCGAGCACGCCTTCCTCGAGCCCGAGTCCACCCTCGCCGTGCCCGGCGCCGACGGCTCGCCGCTCCTCGTGTACTCGGGCGGCCAGGGGGTGTGGGACGACCGCGACCAGATCGCCGCCGTCCTCGGCATCGGCACCGACGACGTGACGGTGGAGCTCGTCTCGAACGGCGGCGCCTTCGGCGGCAAGGAGGACATGAGCAACCAGGGGCAGACGGCCCTGGCCGCCCACCTCCTCGGCCGGCCGGTGAAGTGCACGCTCAGCCGCGAGGAGTCGCTGCTCGTCCACGCCAAGCGTCACCCCATCCACATCGAGGGCGAGGCCGCTTGCGACGCCGAGGGCCGGCTCACCGCCCTCCGCTACCGCATGGTGGGCGACTCCGGGCCCTACGCGTCGGTGGGGATGAAGGTGCTCGAGCGGGCGGCGGGCCACGCGTCGGGCCCGTACACGGTCCCCGCCATCGACGTGGAGGCGGTGGCCGTCCGCACCAACAACCCGGTCTGCGGCGCCTTCCGCGGCTTCGGAGCCAACCAGGCCCAGTTCGCCATGGAGGGCCTCCTCGACCGCCTGGCGGAGCGGGTCGGCATCAGCGGCTGGGAGATCCGCGACCGCAACGTGGTGACGCCCGGCGCGGTGTGGGGCCCGGGCCAGATCATGGACGACGGCTGCCGCGGCGCCCGCAGCTGCCTCGACGCGGTGAAGCCCGTCATCGACGAGGCCGTCGCCGCCGGCAGGGCCGTCGGCCTCGGGCTGGGCCTCAAGAACTCCGGGCTCGGCAACGGGTTCGTCGAGGTCTCGAAGGCCGTGGTGCGCTTCGAGGACGACGGCACCGTCGAGGTGCGGCACTGCTGGACCGAGATGGGCCAGGGCATCCACACCGTGGCCCTCCAGGTGGCGTGCACCGAGCTCGGCATCGAGCCGGAGCGGGTGCGGGTGGTGGTCGACACCACCCGCGAGCTCGGCAAGGGCCAGACCACCGGCAGCCGCGGCACCCTCATGGGCGCCGGCGCCGTGCAGGACGCCTGCCGCAACGCCATCGCCGCCGGCTGCACGCCGGGCGTCGACCACGAGGGGCAGTACGTCGTCGACTGGACGAACAAGATCGAGGACGGCCTCGAGCACCCCGTGATCCACGCCACCTTCGGCTACGCCGCCCAGGTCGTCGTGCTCGACGAGGCCGGTGCCGTCGAGCGGGTCGTGGCCGCCCATGACGTCGGGCGGGCCGTGAACCCGCTGCTCGTGGAGGGCCAGATCGAGGGCTCGATCCACATGGGCCTCGGCTACGCGCTCACCGAGGACTTCCCCACCGACGACCAGGCCCGCCCCACGGTCACCACCCTGCGGGGCCTGAACATCATCCGGGCCAAGGACATGCCGCCGGTCGAGGTCATCCTCATCGAGGACCCGCAGCCGAACAGCCC
>DATAGR010000534.1:0-4477 GCA_036263575.1 Aquihabitans sp.
TCCTGACCTGCGATTCGGGCCAACGGCGTCCCTGGGAGCAGTTCCCCCGTCCCACTGTTGGAGGAACCGACGCCGATGCCCACCTCGACGCCGCCTGCCCAAGGGCTCTACGACCCCGCGTTCGAGCACGACGCCTGCGGCGTCGCGTTCGTGGTCGACCTCCACGGCCGCCGCAGCCACGCCCTCGTCGAGCAGGGCATCACCGCCCTGGTGCACCTCGACCACCGGGGCGCCTCGGGGGCCGAGGCCAACACGGGCGACGGCGCCGGCATCCTCGTGCAGATCCCGGACGCCTTCTACCGGGCCGTCGCCGGGATCGACCTCCCCGAGGCCGGGCGCTACGCCACCGGCATCGCCTTCCTCCAGGGCGACGACGGCCAGGTCCGGGCGTCGGCCGAGGCCATCGAGAAGGTCGTCGCCAGCGAGGGCCTCGAGGTCCTGGGCTGGCGCGACGTGCCCGTCTCGCCCGACGGGCTGGGCACCGGGGCGCTGGGCGCCATGCCGACGTTCCGCCAGGTGTTCATCGCCGGCCCGGGCGGCCGCTACGAGGGCCTCGACCTCGAGCGCCGGGCCTACGTGGCCAGGAAGCGGATCGAGCACGAGGTCGCCCACGAGGACGACTGCGTCTACTTCCCGAGCCTGTCGTGCCGCACGATCGTCTACAAGGGGATGCTCACCACCCCGCAGCTGCGCGACTTCTACCCGGACCTCGCCGACGAGCGGTTCGAGAGCGCCCTCGCCCTCGTGCACTCGCGCTTCTCCACCAACACGTTCCCGTCGTGGCCGCTGGCCCACCCGTACCGCTACCTCGCCCACAACGGCGAGATCAACACGGTGAAGGGCAACCGGAACTGGATGCGGGCCCGCGAGGCGCTGCTCCAGAGCGACCTCTTCCCGGGCGACATCGAGCGCCTCTTCCCGATCTGCACGCCCGACGCCAGCGACACGGCCAGCTTCGACGAGGTCCTGGAGCTGCTCCACCTCGGCGGGCGCCCGATCCACCACGCCGTGCTGATGATGATCCCGGAGGCGTGGGAGAACCACGACCTCATGGACCCCGCCAAGCGGGCCTTCTACCGCTTCCACTCGTCGCTGATGGAGCCCTGGGACGGCCCGGCGAACGTCTGCTTCACCGACGGCACGGTCGTCGGCGCGGTGCTCGACCGCAACGGCCTGCGCCCCGGCCGGTACTGGGTGACCACCGACGGGCTCGTGGTCCTCGGCTCCGAGGCCGGCCTCCTCGACGTGCCCTCCGACCAGGTCGTCACCAAGGGCCGGCTCCAACCGGGCCGCATGTTCCTCGTCGACACCGCCCAGGGCCGGATCATCTCCGACGACGAGGTCAAGGCCACGCTCGCCGCCGAGCACCCGTACCAGCAGTGGCTCGACGAGGGCATCGTCGAGCTCGACGACCTGCCCGACCGGCCCCACCTGCGCTACCCCCACGGCGACGTCGTCCGGCGCCAGCTGACCTTCGGCTACACGATCGAGGACCAGGACATCCTGATGGCGCCGATGGCGCGCACCGGTGGCGAGGCGCTGGGTTCGATGGGCACCGACACGCCGATCGCCGTCCTCTCCGAACGGCCCCGGCTGCTGTTCGACTACTTCGCGCAGCTCTTCGCCCAGGTCACCAACCCGCCGCTCGACGCGATCCGCGAGGAGCTCGTCACGAGCCTCGGCGGCACCATCGGGCCCGAGCAGAACCTGCTGTCGCCGACGGCGCTGTCGTGCCGGCAGATCCAGCTGCCGTTCCCCATCCTCGACAACGACCAGCTGGCGAAGCTGATCCACGTCGGCGAGGCGCTCGACGACTTCGGCGCCGTCGTGGTGAAGGGCCTGTACCCCGTCGCCGGCGGCGGCGAGGCGCTCCGCACCGCCCTGGAGGACGTCCGGCGCCAGGTCTCGGAGGCCATCGCCGGCGGCGCCAACATCATCGTGCTGTCCGACCGCGACTCCACGCGCCAGCTGGCGCCCATCCCGTCGCTGCTGCTGACCGCCGCCGTGCACCACCACCTGGTGCGTGAGAAGACGCGGGCCAACGTCGGCCTCGTCGTCGAGGCCGGTGACGCCCGCGAGGTGCACCACATGGCGCTGCTCATCGGGTACGGCGCTGCCGCCATCAACCCCTACCTGGCCTTCGAGACGATCGAGGACATGATCGCCCGCGGCGCCCTGGCCGACGTCGCCCTCGACGACGCCGTGGCCCGCTACATCAAGGCCGCCGGCAAGGGCGTCCTCAAGGTCATGTCCAAGATGGGCATCTCGACCGTCGCCTCCTACACGGGCGCCCAGGTCTTCGAGGCCGTCGGCCTGGGCGACGAGCTGGTGGAGGAGTACTTCCCGGGCACGTCGTCGAAGCTGGGCGGCATCGGCCTCGACGAGATCGCCTTCGAGGTCGCCGCCCGCCACACCAAGGCGTACCCGGACCGCCCGTCGGAGCGGGCCCACCGCGAGCTCGACGTCGGCGGCGAGTACCGCTGGCGCCGCGAGGGCGAGTACCACCTCTTCAACCCGGAGACGGTGTTCAAGCTCCAGCACGCCACCCGCACCGGCCGCTACGAGGTCTTCAAGGAGTACACCCGCCTCGTCGACGAGCAGAGCTCGCGGCTGGCCACCCTGCGCGGCCTGTTCGACCTGCACCCCGGCGACCGCCAGCCCGTGCCGATCGAGGAGGTGGAGCCGGTCTCGGAGATCGTCAAGCGGTTCTCGACCGGGGCCATGAGCTACGGCTCGATCTCCGCCGAGGCCCACACCACCCTGGCCATCGCCATGAACCGCCTGGGTGCCAAGAGCAACACCGGCGAGGGCGGCGAGGACGCCGACCGCCTCTACGACCCCGAGCGGCGCAGCTCGATCAAGCAGGTGGCCTCGGGCCGCTTCGGCGTCACCAGCGAGTACCTCACCAACGCCGACGACATCCAGATCAAGATGGCCCAGGGCGCCAAGCCCGGCGAGGGCGGCCAGTTGCCCGGCCACAAGGTGTACCCGTGGATCGCCCAGACCCGGTTCTCCACGCCGGGCGTGGGCCTCATCAGCCCGCCGCCGCACCACGACATCTACTCGATCGAGGACCTGGCCCAGCTGATCCACGACCTCAAGAACGCCAACCCGGCGGCCCGCATCCACGTGAAGCTGGTGGCCGAGGTCGGCGTCGGCACCGTGGCCGCGGGCGTGTCGAAGGCCCACGCCGACGTCGTGCTCATCTCCGGCCACGACGGCGGCACCGGCGCCAGCCCGCTGACCTCGCTCAAGCACGCCGGCGGCCCCTGGGAGCTCGGCCTGGCCGAGACCCAGCAGACCCTCCTCCTCAACGGCCTGCGCGACCGCATCGTGGTCCAGGCCGACGGGCAGCTCAAGACCGGCCGCGACGTCGTGGTCGCCGCGCTGCTCGGCGCCGAGGAGTTCGGCTTCGCCACCGCCCCGCTCGTGGTGTCGGGCTGCATCATGATGCGCGTCTGCCACCTCGACACGTGCCCGGTCGGGATCGCCACCCAGAACCCCGAGCTGCGCGAGCGCTTCGCCGGCAAGCCCGAGTTCGTCGAGCACTTCTTCGAGTTCATCGCCGAGGAGGTCCGCGAGTACCTCGCCATGCTCGGCTTCCGGTCGATCGAGGAGGCCGTCGGCCACGCCGAGGCGATCGACACCCGCAAGGCCGTCGAGCACTGGAAGGCGGCCGGCCTCGACCTGTCGCCGATCCTCCACGTGCCCGAGCGGCCCTTCGGCGACGAGCTGCACAACACGAGGGGCCAGGAGCACGGCCTCGAGCGGGCCCTCGACCAGCAGCTGATCTCGGCGGCCCGCCAGGCGATCGACACCTCGACGCCGATCACGCTCGACTTCCCGGTCCGCAACGTGCACCGCACCGTCGGCACCATGCTCGGCCACGAGGTGACCAAGCGCCATGGCGGCCTCGGCCTGCCCGACGACACGATCGACGTCACCCTCACCGGCGCGGCGGGGCAGAGCTTCGGGGCGTTCGTGCCCAAGGGCGTGACCCTCCGGCTCGTCGGCGAGGCCAACGACTACGCCGGCAAGGGCCTCTCCGGCGGCCGCCTCATCGTGCGCCCGCCCGAGGTCACCCACCCGGACTTCTCCGCCGAGGACAACATCATCGCCGGCAACGTCCTGCTCTACGGGGCGACGGGCGGCGAGGCCTTCTTCCGGGGCCGGGTGGGGGAGCGCTTCTGCGTGCGCAACTCCGGCGCCACCGCCGTGGTCGAGGGCGTGGGCGACCACGCCTGCGAGTACATGACCGGCGGCCGGGCCGTGGTGCTCGGCCCCACCGGCCGGAACTTCGGCGCCGGCATGTCGGGCGGCATCGCCTACGTCTGGAACCCGGAGGGGGCCTTCGAGGGCCTGGTCAACCGGGAGATGGTCGACCTCGACCCGCTCGACGACCTCGACACCTCGTGGCTGGTCACCGCGATCTTCCGCCACCAGAACGAGACCGGCTCCGAGGTCGCCAGCCGCATCC
>DATAGR010000535.1:0-1920 GCA_036263575.1 Aquihabitans sp.
CGGATGTACTGGGTGGCGAGGAACGTCCGGGTGGCGAGGGCGCCGTAGAAGTCGCGCGTCGGCACCAAGCCCGGCACGGGGGCGATGGCGAAGCCGGTCAGGGCGCAGGTCCGGGCGTCGACCTCGCGGAGCTGCGGCACCCGCTCGGTCGGCAGCACGAGGGCTTCGGCGCCACGGAGGTACTCGGCGCAGGCGTGGACCCGGTGCTGCTCTGCGAGGGCGCGTGACACCTCGGCCCAGACGGCGTCCTCCTCGGGCGAGTAGGCGACGTCGGGGATCGGGTCCCCCCTTCGGTGGGTGGCGCCGACGGCGGCGATGGCCGCCCGTCGGGCCCGGTAGGCCGGATCGCTGGCGCCGGGGTGGTCGTCGGGCAGCGCGAACGGTGCTCCGGCGGGCGGCTGCGACACGGCTCGGCGTGTGGTCAGCATCCCTCCACCGTGCGCCCCCGGGCGCCGTCCGTACAGAGGAGCGCGCCAGATCCAGACGTTCGTCCGCCGTGGGCGTACCGGGGCGGACGATCGGTCGGCGCTATGGTCGCCAGCGCCATGGCAGATGGACGACCGCGCCTCGACGACATCGACCGCCGGCTGCTCGCGGTGCTGACCGCCGATGGACGGGTGTCGGTGAACGAGCTGGCCCGCCGGGCCAACGTCTCCCGTGCCACCGCCTACAGCCGCTTCGACCGCCTGCAGCAGCGTGGCGTCGTGACCGGCTTCCACGCCGAGGTCGACCGGGAGGCGGTGGGCATCACCGTGACCGCGCTGGTCCTGCTGAACGTCGAGCAGCGAGCCTGGAAGAACAGCCTCGAGGAGCTCGGCGCCCTCCCGGGCGTCGACTACGTCGCCCTCACCAGCGGCGCCTTCGACTTCGTCCTCATCGTCCGCGTCCCCGACGTCGGCACCCTGCGCGACGTCCTGCTCGTCCGCCTCCAGGGCATGCCACAGGTCCGCAGCACCCAGACCGTCTTCGTCCTCGACGAGCGCCACCAGCCCCTCGACCTCGACCTCTTCGCCTGACCCCGGCCGGCCGGCCCGGCTGGCGATCGACCGCTTGATCCGGGTGCGGAACAAATCGAGAGGGGCCGAAAGTGTCAGACCCCCTGGGGACGTTCCCTCTGACAAAGCACGGCAGGTCACGGGTGGTTTCTGGCTCGGTGCGCCGATGTGGCGAGTTGCCCCAAACGGGCTACATTCACGATCGTGACTTCGCCTCTGGACCTCTCGGTGTCCAGCACCGAGGACGTGACGACGATCCACCTCTCCGGCGAGTTGGACATGGGCTCGGCGCCCCAACTCGCCGCATGCATGCAGGCGGTGCTTGCCACCCGCCCCGACCGCGTGGTGGTCGATTGCGCCGACCTGACGTTCATGGACTCGGCGGGCATCGCCGTGTTGGTCACGGCGTGGAACAACACCGACGGGCGCACGGCGCTGCGGAACCTGCGGCCCATCGTGCGCCGCGTGATCGCAGTGACCGGGCTCGACGACCTCGTAGACGAGTAGGTCCGCACCGGCCGCATCGGCCACCAGTCGGCCCACCCCCCTCCGTCGCCACGCGAGCGACGAGGGGGGCTTCTGACTCCGGTTGATGACTCTCGGGCCGAAGTGCGACGGGAATGTCTTGGCCGTGGTCTACACTGAGTGGGCAACGGGTCATCCCCACTTGGAGTAGGTCATGAACGAGGACGAGGTACGCACCACCCTCTTGAAGCTGAGGGAGGAGAGGGCAGCAATCGAACCGGCGTTGAGGGACCTCCGTGCCAAAGAGGGCGCCCTGAACCTCAGCATCGATGGCTTCGAAGCGTTGCTCAGGGCCATGACGGGCGATGGTTCGCCGCCTGCGCCCACCCCCTCGGCGGACGCAACATCAGCGCCCGTCCCTCGTGGCGCGGACGCGGTGCGGCGGGTGCTCCTCGATGAG
>DATAGR010000536.1:0-2954 GCA_036263575.1 Aquihabitans sp.
GACGTCCTGCGGGCCGCCGTGGCGTTCGCCGTGGGGAGCGTGCGGGCGGCGCGGCGACCTCGTCGCGTGCGCCGGCTGGCGGTCCGGGCGAGCGTGGTCCCGGCGATGGAGCGCTACGGCTGGTACGTGGATCGGGGCGCGTTCGGCGTCGACCTCTACGACGGCGGCCGGTCGGCCACGCTCCAGCGCCGACGCGGGCCGGTGACCGCGGGCCGACACCTCCTCGAGGCGTGGGCCGTCGCCCGTCCCTGGCTGCTCCGCCTGGCCGGGCCGGAGGACGCGGCGGCCGCCGATCGCGTGATCCACGGTGACGACCAGCTGCCGGTCGAGCGCAGCTACCCCGGGGCGGCATCGTACTCGTAGACCTCGCTGCGCCCGAGGCAGTTCAGGGTGGGCGTGACCGACGCGGGCGCCTCGGTGGTGGCCCGGCCCACGAGCCGGGCCGGGTGCTCGATGCCCCGGGTGGTCGTCGTGCCGACCGCCCGCAGGTCGAGCGTCCACTGCTGCGTGCCGCAGCCCGGCGCGTGCGGCGCCGTCCCCGACGTGGCCACGCCGCCCGCGAGGTCGACGGGTTGGCCGATGAACGTCACCTGGCACCCCTCGGGCGTGCACCGGACCGCCAGCGGGTCGAACTCGTTGTACTCGACGGTCGCGCAGTCGCCCTGTCCGAGCAGGTCCGTGCAGTCCTGCCGGGTGGCCGTGCCGCCGGCGTAGGTGAGCGAGATCGCGGTGGCGGGCGGATCGGTGGCGGTCGTGGTCGGGCCGGCTCCCGTGCCTTCGCCCCCTGCACCCTCGTCACCCGTGCCGGCCGCCGCTGCGCCGACACCGTCGCGGGCCGCCGTCGCGCCCGACCCGGCGACCTCGTCGTCGCTGCCGCTGCCCCTCGTCGCGATCGCGACGCCGGCGAGGCCCACGACGGCGACCACGGCGATCACCGCGACCGCCCAGGACCGTGGCCGCCGGCGGGCCGCAGACTGCAGCGCTCGCTGCTGGCCCTTGTCCTGGCGGGTGAGGAGCCGGCGCCCGCTGCCCGGGTCCCGCTCCCGTGCGAGCAGCCGGGCCGGGTCGGGGACGGACCGGTAGACCTGCTTCACGGGATGGCGCCGCTCGGCACGAGCAGGACGTGCCCGGTGTTGCTGGACAGCGAGCAGCCGCCGTCGACGCCCGCAGGGGTCGGGTTCTCGAAGAGGCGCCACCGGCCGGCCAGGATGGGTCGACCCTCGTCGTCGAGGCCGACCGGCGCCAGCTCCGACCACGTCTCGGTGCTCGTGAAGCCGTCCGCCACCTCGGTGGCGAGCCGGCAGGGCTGGCTGACCTCGGGGGTCGTCCCGCCGAAGGCATCGCCCGACCGCTCGAGGGGCGCCGGCTCGCCGAGGATGCCGGTGACCGTGTAGCGGTCGCCGTCGGCGGCGACCGTCTGCTCACCCAGGAGGCCGGCGAAGCCGGGGTCGCGCTGGCCGGCCGGCTCCACCTCCTCGACCACCTCGGTGGTGACGTAGGTCCCTGCCAGGTCCAGGTCGTCGAGCCCGGCCGCCTCACCCTCGGGTGTCCCGAACACGGCGCCTCGCTCCTCGAACGGGGTGCAGCCGGCGACCGCTCCACCGGCCGCCGTGGGCGTCACGGTCTCGGTGTAGGTCCCGGTGAGTGCGGCGGGCCGTCCTCCCTCGGCCGGTCGGAACTCGAGCGTCGCGACCGTGGTCGTGGCGTAGGCCTCCTCGACCGTCTGGCCCTCGGCGGTGGTGCAGCTGCTCACCGCCTCGGTCGTGCGCACGTAGCGCTCCTCGTCGGGCTCCCAGGCCAGCGTGTACGGCTCCGGCGCAGCGGCGCCCTTCGCCGGCGTCACGCCCTCGGGCAGGTAGGTGCCGTCGACCCCTGCAGGGGCGACCTCGACGTCGCACGAGCCCTCGTCGCAGGTCGGTTCCAGGCCCGCCAACCGCAGTTGCGACTGCCCGGCGGCGAACTCGGCCTGGTCCGAGCGCTCGAGCTCGACGCTGACCAACGCCCACGTGCCCTCGGGTCGCTCAGCGCCGCCGTCGGCCGCCGGCGCGGTGGTCGTCGACCGCTCGGCGGTGCCACCACCTCCCGCATCGTCGGACCCGGACGACCCGCCACCGCACCCGGCCGCACCGAGCGACAGCGCGACCACGACCACCCACCTGAGACCCCGCATGGTGCCCCCCTCTCCCGGGTGACACCGTAGCGGGAGGTCGGCAGCCGAGGTGGGCCGACCGAGCGTCAGCTACCCGACCGTCTCGATGAACGTGTCCCGATCGAGCACCAGGTTGCCGCCGTCGGTCAGGAAGTCGAACCGGTGCCGCTCGACCTGCCTGGAGCCGTCGGTGAACCGCAGCTCGAGGTTCGCCTCCGCCGCGTCGCGCCCGAGCACCCGGACCTCCGTCACCGACACGTCGTCGAACCGACCCCAGAACCGGACGAAGCCCTCCTCGCTGATGGCGCCCTGGAGCGTCGGCCCCGCCTGGCGGTACGCCGCGACGGGGTCCTCGGTGACCAGGCGGTGGTACTCGTCGAGGTACTGCTGGACCGAGCTCGCCTCGATCTCGCCGTCGCCTCCGGCGGCCTCCCGTGCCGCGGTCGTGGTCGTCGTCTCCTGCGGCGCCTCGGTGGTGACCGTGGTGGTCACCGTGGTGGCGACCGTCGTCGGGCTGGTCGGCTCAGGTGCGGCCTCGGTCGTCGGCGCCGCCGTCGTCGTGGTGGCGGGCGCAGCGGTCGTCGACGGGCTCGTATCGCTCGAGGCGGTGTCGCCGTCGTCACCGCCGTCGCCGAGGAAGGCCCAGGCGGCCAGCCCCAGCAACAGGGCCACGACCGCGGCTGCCGCCCAGGCCAGCGGGGCCAGGCGCCGGGGTTGGAACCGGTCGTCGTCGTAGGCCACGGGGCGGGGGCGCGGGTCGGCGCGCGGCACCGCTGCGGTCACGTCCGGCTCGGGAGCCGGCGGC
>DATAGR010000537.1:0-1658 GCA_036263575.1 Aquihabitans sp.
GCGCGGGCCCGGTCGAGGGCGGCGGTGCGCTCGTCGGACGTGCCCGGGCCGACCAGCTCGTAGTGGGCCCGGTGCTCGGGCCGCACCTCGCCCCGTGCGTCGACCAGCCAGGTCAGGGCCAGGCGGCGGGGCACCCGCACCCGTTCGGGACGCTCGAGGGTGCCGAACACGACGTCCCACACCGGCGACGTCACGCCGTGGTTCGCCATCGGGTGGCCGAAGTGGTGGTGGAAGTGGTGCTTGCGGAGCCAGGTGCCGTACCGGCCGCGCGGGGCCCGGAGGTGCGATGCGGCGTGCTGGTACTCGTAGAAGAAGTAGCCGGCGGTCCAGCCCACGGCGACGCTGAGGCCGAAGGCGCTGCCGACGGCGGCCCAGCCCAGCGGGAACCAGCCGACGAAGCCGACGAGCAGCATCCCGGCCCAGCTGAGGAGGTGGGTCGTGGAGAAGGTCCACGACGCGTGCACGTGGTGCTCGAGGTGCTCGCGGCTCATCATCCCCCGGCCCTTGAGGAGGTGCATGGCGAAGCGGTGCAGGACGTACTCGGCGAGGCCCCAGAGGAGGAACCCCGCCACGAGGCCGAGGACGATGGTCATGGCGTGGCTCCGATCGGATCGATGTCGTCGAGCGTCCAGGTGGCCGTCATGGCGCGCGCCGCCGCCAGGTGGTCGGTGGCGGCCCCCCAGCCGACGAGGAGGGCGTCGGTGAGCTGGGTGCCGAGGTGGGCGCCAGTGGTGGGGAGGCCGGTGACCAGGCCGTCGGTGAGGAGGGCGCCGTTGAGGGCCACGACCCACGCCAGGGTGCGGGCGACCGAGGCGTCGACCGGCTCGCCGAGCGGGTCCGCCGCCGGGGCCAGCGGGCCGGCGGGGGCGAGCGCCCCGGCGGCGACGGCGGCGGCGAGCAGCTGGCGGGGCGCGTCGAGCACGAGCATGGCGACCGGCACGAGCCGGCCGGCGTCCTCCGCCTCCTCGACGCCGCGCGTGACGAGGAGCTCCTGCTGGAGGCGGAACTCCCGGGGGTGGCGGACCGGGGCGGCGAGGAAGAGGTCGGCGAAGGCGCAGCACCGGGCGAGGGCGCCGACCTCGGGGCGGTCGGCGCCTCGCGCGGCTGCTGCGGTGGCGACGAGGTGGCGGTCGGCCACGGCGCCCAGCGAGCGCAGGGCCCGCTCCTGTACCGCAGCCACGAGGGCGCTGCGGGACGGGAAGTAGGTGTAGAGCGATGCCGGTGCGTAGTCGGCGGCCTCGGCCAGCGCGGCCATGGTCACGCCGGTGACGCCGGCCTGCTCGACGAGGTCGGCGGCCAGGTCGAGGAGGTGGGCCCGGCGGGCCTCGCGCTTCCGGCTCCGTCGGTCACCGACCTCGTCCGATGCATCGATGTTTTCCGAAGGCACGTCGGAAAACGTAGTACCGCCGGGCCGATCGGGCAAGCGCCACCGACCGAGCGACAGCTCGAACCGCGCGCTGCCGCGAGTTGGCGTCGATTCGACGTCGAATCGACGCCAACAGGAACGGGGGGCTGACCTGCGGGTCCTGGGGCGGATACTCGGGGGCGAGTGCTCTGGCCGGGATGGGCGACGGCGGTCGAACGCGTCGAAGCGGTCAGCTCCTCGCCGCCGGTCCGCTGCGCCGGTCGGTGCGGCTCCTCCCGCCTCTGTTGGCCCC
>DATAGR010000538.1:0-2684 GCA_036263575.1 Aquihabitans sp.
AGCTGGCGTCCGGCTCGTCCTACATCGAGGACATCCCCGACGATCGGCTGGCGGCGGCCCTCGCGACCGGCCGGTACGCGCCGAGCGCCGACCCGGCCGACCTCGAGGGCTTCGACGTCGCCGTCATCTCGGTGCCGACCCCCCTCAAGGAGGGCTCCCCGGACCTCTCCTACATCGAGTCCTCGGCTCGGGAGCTCGGCGCCCGGCTCCGGCCCGGTGCCTGCGTGATCCTGGAGTCGACGACCTACCCCGGCACCACCGAGGAGCTGGTGGCGCCGATCCTCGAGGAGGCGAGCGGCCTGCGGGCCGGCCCTGACTTCCAGCTCGGCTACAGCCCGGAGCGGATCGACCCCGGCAACGCGATCTGGACCCTCGAGACGACGCCCAAGGTCGTGAGCGGCCTCGACGCCGCCAGCCTGGCCCGGGTGCAGGGCTTCTACGACACGATCGTCGCCCGCACGGTGCCGGTCCGATCGCCGAAGGAGGCGGAGCTCACCAAGCTGCTGGAGAACACGTTCCGGCACGTCAACATCGCCCTCGTCAACGAGCTGGCCATGTTCGCCCGCGACCTCGGCATCGACGTCTGGGACGCGATCGACGCCGCCGAGAGCAAGCCCTTCGGCTTCATGCCGTTCCGGCCCGGCCCCGGGGTGGGCGGCCACTGCCTGCCCATCGACCCCTCGTACCTCTCGTGGCGGGTGAAGCAGTCGCTCGGGCTCACGTTCCGCTTCGTGGAGCTCGCCAACGAGGTGAACGAGCACATGCCGGACTACGTCATCCGGCGCCTCGTGGCCGCCCTGAACGCCAAGGAGCTCCCGGTCAAGGGCCGGCGCATCCTCGTCGTCGGCGTCGCCTACAAGCGCAACACCGGCGACGACCGCGAGAGCCCGAGCAGCCGCGTGATCGAGCTGCTGCAGCAGCTCGAGGCCGACGTCGTGGTCTGCGACCCGCACGTCGACCCCCAGCGCAGCCACGCCACCTCCGGGGCCACGTGGGTCGAGCTCGACGAGGCCGAGGTCCGGAAGGCCGATGCCGTGGTGGTCCTGGTCGACCACGACCGGTTCGACCTCGAGATGGTGGCTCGCGAGGCGAGGTACGTGCTGGACACCCGGCGCTGCATCGAGGGGCCCGCCGTCGAGCACCTCTGATCGGGTCGCGACCGCCGGCCCGACCACCCCGACGGACGAGGTCCGTGACATGGGACGGCGCGCCCGCTCCAACTACCCTGGCCCGATGGACACGGACCCGGCGACGCTGCACGCGCCGGCCGGGCCCACCCGATCGGCGAGGTCGCTCCCCCAGGCCCTGATCGTCGAGGCCAGGCCCAAGCAGTGGGTCAAGAACCTGCTCGTCTTCGCCGCCCCCGGCGCCGCCGGGGTGCTCGACCAGGCCGAGCCGTTCCTCCGCTCCCTGGCCGCCTTCGCGTGCTTCTGCCTGGCGTCGGCCGGCACCTACTACCTGAACGACGCCGCCGACGTGGAGGCCGACCGCCACCACCCCACCAAGCGCTTCCGCCCCATCGCCGCCGGCGAGATCCCCCTGCCGCTGGCCAGGACCATCGGGGTCGGTGCCATCCTGGGCTCGGTCGTCGCCGCCCTGGCGGTCAACTGGCACCTCGCCGTCGTGGTCGCCTGCTACGTCGCCCTCACCACGGCGTACAGCATCTGGCTCAAGCACGTCGCGGTCGTCGACGTCGTGGGCGTGGCCGCCGGCTTCGTGCTCCGGGCCATCGCCGGCGGCGCCGCGGTCGACGTGCCGATCTCGAACTGGTTCTTCATCGTGGCGTCGTTCGGCTCGCTGTTCATGGTGGTCGGCAAGCGGCGGGCCGAGGCCGGCGAGATGGGCGCGGCCGCCGCCACCACGCGATCCACGCTCGGCACCTACAGCGGGGACTTCCTCGTGCAGCTCCAGACGGTGAGCACCAGCGTGGTCCTCGTCGGCTACTGCTTGTGGGCCTTCGAGAAGGCGGCGATCGCCGACGCGGCCGTCCCGTGGTTCCAGCTGTCGATCGTGCCGTTCGCCCTGGCGATCCTCCGCTACGCGCTCCTCGTCGACACCGGCCACGGCGGTGCCCCGGAGGACGTCGTGCTCGGCGACCGCGCGCTGCAGGTGATGGGCGTCGGGTGGATCGCCCTGTTCGCCGCGGGGGTCTACGTCACGTGACCGACGCCGAGGCGACCACCCGCCCACCTTCGCCCAGCGTGCTCACCGGCTGGGCCGGGACCGCGCCGACGCCGGCCCTCGTGGAGTCCCCCACCGAGGTGGACGGCATCGCGGCCGCCCTGGACCGCAGCGGCCCCCGGGGCGTCATCGCCCGTGGCCTCGGTCGCGCCTACGGCGACCCCGCCCAGAACGCCGGCGGCACGGTGGTCGACACCACCGCGGTGACCGGCCTGCGCCACCTCGACCTGGCGCGCGGCGTGGTCACGGCCGACGCCGGCACCAGCCTCGACCAGCTCATCCGCTGGCTCGCGCCGCTCGGGTGGTTCGTCCCCGTCACGCCCGGCACGCGACAGGTCACGGTCGGCGGCGCCATCGCCTGCGACGTCCACGGCAAGAACCACCACAAGGTCGGCTCCTGGTGCGACGCCGTCGAGTCGCTCACGATCGTGACCCCCGAGGGCGGGCGGCGCGCCATCGGGCCCGACGCCGAGCCCGAGCTCTTCTGGGCGACCGCCGGCGGC
>DATAGR010000539.1:0-1578 GCA_036263575.1 Aquihabitans sp.
CGCCGGTCGAAGCGCCGCATCCTCGGCTGGTCGGCCCTCGCCGCCGTCGTGCTCCTGCTCGTCGTCACCGTGGGCGGCTACCTGTGGGCGAGCTCGGTGTTCGACCGGATCGACAAGGTCGACGTCAGCGACCAGCTCTCGCACGGCTCGGGCACCAACTACCTCCTCGTCGGATCGGACAACGGCCAGGAGGGCGGCGAGCAGCGCGAGGGCGTCGACGGCGCCCGCAGCGACACGATCATGATCCTGCGGGTCGAGGGCGGGAAGGCGAAGATGCTGTCGCTCAACCGCGACCTCCTCGTCACCAACCCGGCCAGCGGCGAGCAGGGGCGCCTCAACGCCACCTATCGCAGCGGCCCGGGCAACCTCATCGCCGCCGTCACCCAGACCTTCGGCATCCCGATCGATCGCTACATCGAGATCGACTTCGTGTCCTTCGGTGGCCTGGTCGACGCCTTCGGCGGGATCGACGTGCAGTTCCCCCACCCGGCCCTCGACCGGGGCTCGGGCCTCAACGTGCCCGAGGCCGGCCTTGTCCACCTCGACGGCGACCAGGCCCTCGCCTACGTCCGCTCCCGCTACTACACCGAGGTCATCGACGGGCGCAAGGTGCCCCAAGGCGGCCTGCCCGACGTCAACCGCACCGCCCGCCAGCAGACGTTCCTCCGCGAGATCATGAAGAAGGCGGGGTCCAAGCGGAACCCGTTCACGCTGATGTCGGCGGCCTCCAAGATGTCCGGCGGCCTCCGCATCGACGACGACATGACGATGCTCCAGGCCGCCCGCTTCGCGTGGGCGATGGGCCGGCTCGACCCGGAGACCGTCGTGCTCCCCGTCGTCCCCCGCACGACGGACAGCGGAGCCGCCGTCCTCGACCTCGGCGACGGCGCCGAGGCCGTGCTCCAGCAGTTCCGCTGACGCCTGGCGGCGCCGGCGCTCAGCGCCCGGTGCGCGAGAGGTGCTGGTAGTCCTTGCTGTTCGTCCAGGACCCGCCCCAGCTCCATCCGATGGCGCCGAAGGCCCGGGTGACGGGGCCGCCGGCGTGGATCATGCCGGGGACGCGCAGCGAGCGGTCCGCCCACGGCCGCCCCGACTCCGGGAGGACGCGGCCCGAGGCCGTGACGTACGGGTTCTGCACCGGGTTGATGTCGATGGCCCGGCCGTAGGCGTGCTCCGACCAGCTGGTGTCCCCGGTGACGGCCCGGCAGTTGAACGCCGAGGTGTTGTTCGCCTCCATCGACCGGTCATCGCTGCTGCCGAACACCGCCACCGGACGGATCTGGCGGATCTGGAACCGCTCGGCGTGGAGCCGCCCGAACGCGGCGGCCACGTCGGTCGCCTCGGTCCGGTGCACGATCAGGTCGCCGTGGTGGACCTTGCCGTCGTAGCCCCAGAACGCGACGCGGACCATGCGGAGGTCCGCCGGTCCGACCGGGCAGCCGGGCCGCCAGCTCGAGCCCAGATCCGCGGCCGACACGAGGTGGATCGAGCTGACGTACGCCGGCGACGGCCCGGGCGGGGGCGGCCGCCCCGTCGTCGGGTCAAGGCACGCGGCGAGCAGGAGCGGGAGGAGCACGG
>DATAGR010000540.1:0-3108 GCA_036263575.1 Aquihabitans sp.
GGCGCCGGTCATCACCGAGCTGCCGCCCGTGCAGCTCAGCAGCACCACCTTCCGTGAGGGGGACGTGATCACCATGTCGGGCACCGGCTGCATCGATCCCGACACCGGCACGGGTGACGGCCTCGTGGTGGTCCTGCGACGGCCGGTCGACATGGGCCGGGGTGGGACCGCCCCCCGCCTCCCCACGATCACGGCCCAGGTGGCGACGGACGGCACCTTCTCCGGCTCTGGCACCATCGCCCAGCCGCTGATGCCCGACGGCGTCCAGCAGGCCCTCGTCACGTGCGAGCATCCGAACCCGAGCGGTGCGGAGGGCAGGGCGATCTCCAGCCGGATGGTGGAGGTGACGATCGTGGCCCCTGCCCTCCCGGACCCCCCGGCTCAGGCGCCCGCCCCCGCCGCTGACCCGGTCCGGGGCAAGGCCAACTTCACCGGCTGACCGAGGTCCCCTACGTCACGACCGATCGGCAGATCGTGCCGAACCGGCGGCTCAGCCGGCGGCGGCCTCGGCCTTGGCCCACATCTGGAGGTAGGCCTCGGCGCCGTTGGCGAGGTCGGCCACGATCTGGGGGCCGGCGATCTTGCGGAGGTCCTCGACGTAGTCGGGGAACAGGCCGTAGTTGGCGGCGCCGTCGACGTTGATGTCCCAGAGGCGGGTGCCGGAGCGGGACTGCTGCATGGTGGTGCCGCCGTCGAACGTCTTGTACGGGTACGTGACCGGGTTGGCGGCAGCGCCGGGGCGGGGGCCGGCCTGGGCGCCCAGGCCGTTGGTGTCCGAGCCGTAGCCGATGCCGAAGAACGTGTTCGCCGGCCGCAAGGCGCGGGCGGTCTGCCAGGCCTCGACGTAGGTGGGGGCGGTGCGGGCATAGGGGGCCACGACACCGCCGAGCGCCTGGAGGCGTCGCTGCGATGTGTCGTCGCCCCAGCTGTGGCTCGTGATGAGGCCGGGGTAGCCGAGCTGCTCGAGGAGGGTGAGGGCCTCGTTGCGCGCCTTGACGCTGAGGTGGTCGGTCTCCACGATCATCCCGCGGGCCGCCAGCCCCTGGATGGTGTGGACGCCGAGCTCGGTGAGGCCTCGCGGGTTGCAGAGCGGACCGGTCGGGTACGCCGGCAGGTCGCCGCCGAGCAGCGGGGCGACGCCGAGGCCGAGCACGGCGTACACCAGCTCCTGGTTGCCCGACAGGTTGGTCGGCGAGTTGTCGGCCTCGGCGCCCGGCTCGCACGGCACCGGCTGCCACCACTCGCCGGTGGCGTACTTGTTGCCGGTGTTGACGAGCAGGCCGGTGGCGCCGTCGTCGTAGGCTGTGCCGCCGAGGGCGTTGTCGAACTTGTGCACCGGGAAGAGCGAGCGCACCCCGAGGGCGTGGAGCTCGTCGAGGTTCTGGTCGATCTGGGCCTTCGTGCAGTGGGGCGTGTCGCCGGTGCGGCCGCAGTCGAGGACCTCGGACACCTCGACGCCGAGGACGACGGCGAGCTTGCCCTCGTTGATGACCTTGCGGGCCTGGGCCGGGCTGGTGACGATCCGGAAGAAGCCCTTGCCGGGGCCCTTGAACTGGGCGTCGATGTAGTCCTGGAGGGCGAACATGTCCTTGGCCTGCAACCGGACGCTGTCCATCTCGTTGCAGCTCGTGCCCGCCTTGAGGGGGTACAGCTCGCACAGGGCGCGGTTCTCGACGAGGTCGTTGACCACGATGCGGAGGCCACCACGCCACGCCCGCTCGATCCAGCGCCAGTACGTGCCCTCGTGGGTGAGCGAGTCGTGGCGCGGCCAGCCGGCGAAGGTGGGCCACCCGTCGGTGTCGTGGGTGCCGACAGGGGTGCCGGTGGCGAAGAGGTTCTCGGCGGCCGCGGCGGCGCCGTTCGGCTGGTGGTCGGGGCAGTCCTCGAGGGCGACGGTCACGCCGTAGGGGCTCCACGGCCGACCGCAGTGGAACCGGCCGCCGAGGAAGCGGAAGGCGCTGATGTGCGTGTGGGCGTCGAGGAAGCCCTTGACCGGCGCGGTCGGGCTGGCGCCCTTGAAGGGGGTGCCGACGGCGCCGACCTCGACGTCGGGGAAGGTCGCGCAGCCGGTCGCCGGGACGAGGCTCCACCGGAACTGGCCGGGCACGCCCTGCCCGAGGCGGCCGCCGCTGACCGTCAGGCCGCGGCCGTTGCCCACGCTCGTGAGGCTCAGGCGGCGGTCCTTGGTCTCGACCTTCCAGTCCGCGCTCGGCCCCGGGGTGGTGGTCGACGTGACGGTGGTGAGCGGACCGACCTGCGGCATGGCGCCGCCCGGCCCGTAGAGGAGGTAGCGACCGAGCGCCGTGGCCTGGGTGCGGAACGGCGTGGCCTGGGCGGCCTCGGTGCGGTTGGCCGCGTACCCGAGGGTGTCGCGGGCGACGAACCGGCCCGTCCCCTCGTCCTTCAGGGCGTGGCAGCCGCCGGCGAACGCGTAGATGTCGATCGGCTTCGGCGGGGTGGGCTCGCAGGCCGAGAGGCCGGTGGCGACGAGGGCGAGGGAGGTGACGGCGAGCGCCGCCCAGCGGGGGAGTGGTCGGTGCACGTCGCGAGCGTAGGTCTGACCACTCACCGCTGCCCGGAAACCTGCGCCGCGGGCCGGGCGCGGGTCAGCGCCGGGTGGCGCGGCGCACGGCGTGGAGGGTGGCGGCGAGGTCGTCGACGTCGTTCCAGCCGTGGGGTGAGAAGCGCAGCGCGCCGTGCCAGGCGGCCACGACGACGCCGTGGGCGACGAGGCGGTCCGCCAGCTCCACGGGATCGGCGCCGTCGAACGTGGCGGCGACGATCGCCGATCGACGGGCGGGCGCACGGTCCGAGCAGACGGTCGCGCCGAGCTCCTCCAGGCCGTCCACGAGCTGCTGGCACCAGCGGTCGACGTGGTCCCAGATCGCCCCGACGCCGGCGCCCTGGAGCAGCTCGACCGCCGCGCCGAGGCCGCCGATGCCGCCGAGGTTCGTGGCCCCCGCCTCCAGGCGCCGGCCGGACGGGTCGGCCGCGAGGTCGACGCGGAAGGCGTCGCCCTCGTCGACGATGGAGGTCCACCCCGGCGCGCCCACCCGCAAGCGGGCCCGCAGCTCGGGCGTGGTGTGGAGGAGGCCGATGCCCTCGGGT
>DATAGR010000541.1:0-2089 GCA_036263575.1 Aquihabitans sp.
TTGATGTGCCCACGGAAGGTGCGCGTGGGCGCGAACTCGCCGAGCTTGTGCCCGACCATCGCCTCGGTCACGAAGACCGGGACGTGCTTGCGGCCGTCGTGCACGGCGATCGTGTGCCCGAGCATGTCGGGGATGATCGTCGAGCGCCGCGACCAGGTGCGGATGACGTTCTTGGTGCCCTTCTCGTTCTGCGCGTCCACCTTCTTGAGCAGGTGGTCGTCGACGAACGGGCCCTTCTTCAGGCTGCGTGGCATGTCTGTCGGACTCCTTGGTTACCGCCGGGAAACCCGACTCAGCGCTTCTTGTTCGTGCGCCGGCGGCGAACGATCATGGCGTCACTGGCCTTCCGCTTGCGCGTCCGGCCCTCCGGCTTGCCCTTGGGGTTCACCGGGTGGCGGCCACCGGAGGTCTTGCCCTCACCACCACCGTGCGGGTGGTCCACCGGGTTCATGGCGACACCGCGGACGGTCGGGCGCTTGCCCTTCCAGCGCATGCGGCCGGCCTTGCCCCAGTTGATGTTCGACTGCTCGGCGTTGCCGACCTCGCCGACGGTGGCCCGGCAGCGGACGTCGACGTTGCGGATCTCGCCCGACGGCATGCGCAGCTGGGCGAGCCGGCCCTCACGCGCGACCAGCTGCACGCTGGTCCCGGCCGACCGGGCGATCTTGGCGCCGCCACCGGGACGGAGCTCGATGGCGTGAACCACCGTGCCGACCGGGATGTTCCGCAGCGGCAGGTTGTTGCCGGGCTTGATGTCGGCCGCGGGGCCGCACTCGACCGTGTCGCCCTGCTTGAGCCGGGCCGGCGCGAGGATGTACCGCTTCTCGCCGTCGGCGAAGTGCAGCAGGGCGATCCGCGACGTGCGGTTCGGGTCGTACTCGATGTGCGCGACCTTGGCCGGCACGCCGTCCTTGTCGGCCCGACGGAAGTCGACGAGCCGGTAGGCGCGCTTGTGCCCACCGCCCTGGTGCCGGGCGGTGACCTTGCCGTGGACGTTGCGTCCACCGCGGCCGTGCAGCGGCCGGACCAGCGACTTCTCGGGATGGTCGCGGGTGACCTCGGCGAAGTCGGCGACGCTGGAGCCGCGTCGGCCCGGCGTCGTCGGCTTGTACTTGCGGATGGCCATGGGTCTGGAGTCCCTTGTCTTCTTCTCTGGTCCGGTTCGGTCAGCGGTCCGCCGTCAGGCGCCCGGTCCGCCGAAGATCTCGATGCGGTCGCCGGGGGCGAGGGACACGATGGCGCGCTTGGTGTCCTTGCGCTTGCCCATGCGGGCGCCGCGGCTGCGCTTGCGCTTGCCCTGGCGGTTGATCGTGTTCACGCCGAGGACCTTCACGTCGAAGATCTGCTCCACGGCGATCTTGATCTGGGTCTTGTTCGCCTCGGGCAGCACGATGAACGTGTACTGGTTCTCGTCGAGCAGGCCGTAGCTCTTCTCGGAGATGACCGGGGCGAGCAGCACGTCCCGGGGGTCGCGGACGCTCATGCCTTCTCCTCGGTGGTCTCGCTCGTGGTGCCGTCCTCGCTCGGCGGGGCGGCGTCGGGCCCGGCGTCGGCGACGTCGGCCAGCTCGGCCGGAGCCGCCGCGGCCTCCTCGGCGCTGGCCGGAGCCGCGTCCTCGGGGGTCGCGGCCGCCGCCGTCGTGGCCGCGGCCTTCGTCGCGGGTGCCTTCCTCGCCGGAACCGGCTCGGCGCCGCTGACCGCCTCGACGGTGCCCTCGCCCTCGGCGGGAGCGATCGAGGGCACGCCGCCGGGGATCAGCTGCGTGGCCAGGTCGGGCTTGCCCGACGCGCTGCGGCCGTCGACGTACTCGGCCAGCGCGGTCTCGGTGAAGACGACCTCGTCGGCGACCAGGACGTCGTAGGTGTTGAGCTGACCGGCCTCGATCAGGTGCACCTGCGGCGCGTTGCGCAGGCTGATCCAGTTGAGGACGTCGTCGCGGTCGAGGACCACCAGCACGCGCTTCGCGGACGTGACGGCGTTCAAGGTGGCCAGGGCCGCCTTGGTCTTGGGCGCGTCGCCCTCGACGAACGCCGAGACGACGTGCACACGGCCCTCACGGGCGCGGTCGGACAGCGCACCCCGGAGGGCT
>DATAGR010000542.1:0-3748 GCA_036263575.1 Aquihabitans sp.
GCCCGAGCTGCTGTTGCTCGACGAGCCCACCTCGGGCGTCGACGTCCGCACCCGCCACGAGCTGCTCCACCTGCTCGGCGAGCTCCACCGCGAGGGCCTCGCCATCGTGCTGACCACCCACGACCTCAACGGCGTCGCCACCCACCTCCCCCGGCTCCTGTGCCTCAACGGTCGCCCGACCGCGCTGGGCACCCCGCACGAGGTCCTCACGCCCGAGGTGCTCGAGGCCACGTTCGGCGCCCCCCTCCACGTGCTCCAGCACGCGGGCCTGCCGTTCGTGGTGGACCCGGCGCCCACCCCGGCCGACCATCGCCACGAGCCGGCGCGATGATCGAGCTCCTGGCCGAGCCGTTCCGCTACGAGTTCCTCCGCAACGCCCTCGTGGTGTGCACCGTCGGCGGCGGCCTGTGCGGGCTCCTCGGCGTCTACGTGACGCTCCGAGGGTTGAGCTACCTGGGCCACGGCCTCAGCCACGCCATCTTCGGCGGGGCGGCCGTCAGCGCCGCCATCGGCCTCGACGTGCTCGTCGGCGCGGGCATCTGGGGGCTCGGCTCGGGCCTCGCCGTGAGCCGGGTCACCAACCGGCGGGTGGTCCGCGCCGACGCCGCGGTGGGCGTGATCACGACGGCCAGCTTCGCGTTCGGCGTCGCCCTGCTCGGCCGCTACGCCGAGGTGCAGCAGAGCATCGAGGCGACGGTCTTCGGCAGCGTCCTCGGCGTCACCACGGTCGACCTCTGGGTGATCGTCGCCGTGGCCGTGGCGACCGTCGTCGCCGTCGTCGCGCTCTACCGGCCCCTGCTCTACACGACCTTCGACGCCGAGGTCGCCGAGGCAACCGGCACGCCCACCGGGCGCATCGACGCCGTGCTCATGCTCCTGCTGTGCGGCGCCATCCTCACCAGCATGCAGGTCCTCGGCGTCACCCTGATCGCCGCCGCCCTCGTGCTCCCCGCCGTGGTCGCCCGGATGCTCACCGACTCGTTCGCCCGGATGCTCGTGCTGTCGACGGCCCTGGGGGCGGCCGGCGGCCTCGTCGGCATGTACCTCAGCTACCACCTCGACATCTCCTCGGGCGCAACGATCGTGCTCGTCGAGTTCGCCGCGTTCGCCGTGGTCTTCGCCGTCGACGGGGCCCGCCGCGCCGGCCGGGCCGCCCGCCCCGCCCGCCGGTAGGTTCGGGCCATGGCCGAGGCCCAGGTCCCCTACGACGAGTTCGCGCTGTTCCACGAGAACGCCGAGGAGTTCGGGCTGCCCTACGACGGACCCCCGGTCGTGCGGCGCGAGGGCGTCGACCTCGACGACGGGCGACGGCTCAGCGCCCTGGTGTGGGGCGAGGGCCCGCCCGAGCTCGTGCTGCTGCACGGCGGCGCCCAGAACGCCCACACCTGGGACACCGTCGCCCTCGCGCTCGGCCGACCGCTCGTGGCCATCGACCTGCCCGGCCACGGGCACTCCGACGGGGGCCGGAACGGGTCGCTGGACCTGGCCGCGAACACCGCCGACGTCGCCGTCGCCGTCGAGGCGCTGGCCCCGGAGGCCGTCGCGATCGTCGGCATGTCGCTGGGCGGCCTGACGACCCTGGCCCTGGCCGCCTCGCGCCCGGAGCTCGTGCGAGCCGTCGTGCTCGTCGACATCACCCCGGGGGTGACGAGCGAGAAGGCGGCGGCGATCACCGCGTTCGTCGACGGCCCGGCGAGCTTCCCCAGCTTCGACGAGCTCCTCGCCCGCACCGTCGAGCACAACCCGACCCGGAGCGAGCGCTCGTTGCGGCGGGGCATCCTGCACAACGCCGTGCAGCGCGACGACGGCTCATGGGTCTGGCGCCACGCCCGGCACCGCGCCATGGAGGTGGCGGACCGCGTGGAAGCCCTGCCGCCGCTCTGGGAGGCCGTGTCGGGGCTTCGCGTGCCGCTCCTGCTCGTCCGGGGCATGCGCCCGCAGTCGGTCGTCGACGACGCCGACGAGGCCGAGCTGCGGCGGCGCTGCCCGACGGCGCGGGTCGAGCACCTCGAGGGGTCGGGCCACTCGGTCCAGGGCGACCAACCGGTCGAGCTGGCCGCGTTGATCGACGACTTCGCGCCCCGCCCCTGAGGGCCGGCCGGCGCGCCGGGGCGCGGTGGCTCAGGCCACCAGCTGGAGGTCGGCGGCCAGGCCGCCGGCGACGAGCACGCGGTGCACGCTCGGGGTCGCCGACGCGATCGTCGGCATGGCGCCGGCCGCACGGGCGGTGGCGAGCTCGTGGAGCAGCGAGGCGCCGGCGAAGGTCACCTCCGAGAGGTCGAGCGCGACCTCGGTGGCGCCGGCGGCGGCGAGGCCGGCGAGCGCGGCGCCGAACGCGCCCTGGGTGCAGAGGTCGATCTCGCCGGCGACGGCGAGCGCGCCGCGGTGGCCGTCGAGCGAGGAGGTGAGGGTGATGCGCACGCCGCCGCTGGCGAACGTGGAGGTGGTCGGCGTCATGGGGCGCCCTTCCGGGAAGGTCATCGGAGAGGGCTGCGGAACGGGGCTGGGTCCGCAGGCTGTGCCGGCAACGTGTACCGGCGACCCTACGCCCCCCACCGCGAAGCGTCGTTCACCCGGACTGGTGAGATCCCGTCGGTATCCGGCGGAGCGGGCGGTTCCGGTCACGCTGCGTGGGTTTGTGGCAGGATCGCCGTCGTTCCGGGGTCGAAACAGGGTCGCGAGGTGACCCATGGCCCATTCTGTTCTGACGCCCGAGGGGAGAGACTGGGACCATGCGAAGCACGCTCGGGCTCCTCGGGGCCTGGCTCACCGCCCTCGTCGGCCTGGCCGACCTCCCGGCCCGCCGCCTGGCGTCGTTCATGGACGACCTGGACGAGGTCTGGGTCCAGGACCTCTTCCTCGACCAGCCCGACGCGCCGGCCTGAGGGCCGGCTCGTCCGCTCGCCCCGCCTAGGTGCGGGGGAGGCTGACCACCGAGATGTAGAAGTTGTCCACCTGCCGGACGACCTCGAGGAAGCGGTCGAAGTCCACCGGCTTGGTGACGAACGCGTTGGCGTGGAGGTCGTAGCTGCGCAGCACGTCCTCCTCGGCCTGCGACGTGGTGAGCACCACGACGGGGATCCGGCGGAGGTCGGGGTCGCCCTTGATCAACCCGAGCACCTCCCGGCCGTCGAGGCGCGGAAGGTTCAGGTCGAGCAGCACCAGGCCCGGCCGGGGGGCGTCCTCGTACGGTGCCTCCCGGCGCAGGAACCGCATGGCGTCCTCGCCGTTCGACACGACGTTGAGCGCGTTGAGCACCTTGCTCTCGGCCAGCGCCTCGCGCGTCATGACGACGTCGCCGGGGTCGTCCTCGACGAGGAGGACCTCGATGGGCTTCACGGGTGGCATCAGGCGTGCTCCTCGGAGCGGTCGGCGGTGGTGGCGACCGGCGCGGCGGCCGGCAGGTCGATCGGGTCGGGGTGGTCGTGCACGAGGCGGGTCGCCAGGGTCCACCGGATCGTGGCCCCCGGCCCCTCGGCCCGGGTGTCGACCCAGATCCGACCGCCGTGGAACTCCACGATCTTGCGGCACATCGCCAGGCCGATGCCAGTGCCCTCGTAGGTCTCGCGGCCGTGCAGGCGCTGGAAGATGACGAACACCCGCTCGGCGTAGGCGGCGTCGATGCCGATGCCGTTGTCGACGCAGGCCAGCTCCCACCGGTCGGGGTCGTCGGTGCGCCGGGCCGAGAGGCGCACGACGGGCGGCTCGTCGCCACGGAACTTCAAGGCGTTGCCGATCAGGTTCTGGA
>DATAGR010000543.1:0-6015 GCA_036263575.1 Aquihabitans sp.
GGGTGCCGGTGCGCGACGACCCCGACGCGGTCACGGCGGCGCTCGAGGAGACCGCTCCCGCCCTCGGCTACGTGGTCGGCCGCCGGGCCGGGCTCCCGGACGGGAGCCGGGTGCGCATCGAGTTGACCGGTCCCGGTGCCACCACCTACCTGGTCGAGGTGGCGGGGCGCGCCGCCCTCGTGCCCGAGCTCGCGGGGCCGCCGACCGTCACGCTGGAGCTGCCGGCGGTGCTGTTCCTGCGCCTCGGGGCCGGCCGGCTCGACGCGGCGCCGCTCCTCGGGTCGTCGATCTCGGTGGGTGGCGACACCGCCCTCGCCGCCCAGCTGGCCACCCACCTCGCGTTCACGATCTGAGCGGCTCAGGGGAAACTATTGGCAGTAACACTGTCACGAGGTACGGTGGCGGCATGCAGCCGCACCCCAGCCAGGAACGCTGATCGTGGAGCTCCTCCGCACGCCCGATGAGCGCTTCGCCTCCCTGCCCGACTTCCCGTTCGAGCCGCACTACGTGGAGCTCACCGACGGCATCCGGGTCCACCACCTCGACGAGGGCCCGGCCGACGCCGCGCCGGTCCTGCTCATGCACGGCGAGCCGTCGTGGTCGTTCCTCTACCGGAAGGTCATGCCGGTGCTGGTCGCGGCCGGCCACCGGTGCGTGGCCCCCGACCTCGTCGGCTTCGGGCGTTCGGACAAGCCGTCGTCCCAGGACGACTTCACGTACCAGCGCCACGTCGACTGGATGGCGGAGGCGCTGTTCGACCGCCTCGACCTGCGCGACGCCACGTTGGTGGCCCAGGACTGGGGCGGGCTGATCGGCCTCCGCCTGGTGGCGGCGGCGCCCGAGCGCTTCGCCCGGGTCGTCGTCGCCAACACCGGCCTCCCGACGGGCGACATGACGCCCTCCGAGGCGTTCCTCGCCTGGCAGCGGTTCTCGCAGGAGACGCCCGAGTTCCCCGTGGGGAAGCTCGTGTCGGGCGGCTGCGCCGAGCCGCTGACGCCGGAGGTGGTGGCGGCCTACGACGCACCGTTCCCCGACGACCGCTACCTCGCCGGTGCCCGCCGCTTCCCGGCGCTGGTGCCGACGAGCCACGACGATCCCGCCCACGACGCCAACGTGCGGGCGTGGGAGGTGCTGTTGCGCTTCGATCGGCCGTTCCTCTGCGCCTTCAGCGACGGCGACCCGATCACCGCCGGTGGCGAGCGGGCGTTCATCGGCCGGGTACCCGGGACCGAGGGCCAGGCCCACACCACGATCGAGGGCGCCGGACACTTCCTCCAGGAGGACGCGGGCGAGGAGCTGGGCCGCGTCGTCGCCGACTTCATCGCCGCGACGTGACCGCGCCGGTCAGACGGTGACGGTGTGGAGGTCCGGGCCGATCTCGACGACCCCGTCGAAGTGCGGTGCGGCCAGCGCACGCCACCGCTCCTCATCGCCCGGCACGAGCGCCGGCACGTAGTGGGTGAGCACCAGCGTCCCGACGCCCGCACGGGCGGCCGTCCGGGCGGCATCGGCCACCGAGGAGTGGTAGTCGCAGACGTCCTGCAGGCGGGGGATCGGGACGGCTCGGATCGCCTCGTCGAGGATCGCGGTGTGGACCAGGGCGTCGGCGCCCGCGCAGAGGCGGTCGAGGCCCTCGCAGGGCACGGTGTCGCCGGCGAGGACCACGGCGCGGCCGTCGTGGTCGATCCGGTAGCCGTTGGTCGGGTGCACGGGCCGGTGGTCCGTGGGCGCCACCGCCACCCGGACGTCGTGCTCGTCGACGACCAGCCCGTCGACCACCTCGGTCACCTCGACCGGCGGTTCCCACGTCAAGTCGTCGTGGTGCCCCACCCGGTAGCCGATGTCGAGGCGGAGGGACGCCAGGACGGCGTCGACCACCTCCCTGGTCCCGGGCGGTCCGACGATCCTGAGGGGCGACGGGGCGAGGCTCGTCACCCAGCGCGTGGTGATGACGTCGCCCAGGTCGGTGATGTGGTCGCTGTGCAGGTGGGTGAGCAGCACGAGGTCGAGGGCCCCGGCCCCCGAGCCGGCGGCCGCGGCCCGCATGAGGACGCCTCGCCCGCAGTCGACGAGGATCGCCAGCCCGCCGGCGCGCACCAGGGTGGCCGGGCCGGCGCGCTCGGGGTCGGGGAGCGGGCTCCCGGTGCCGAGCAGCACCACCTCGATGCCCGTCACCGGAGGTGCTCCCGGTCGGTGGCCCCACCCATGTCGTCTCCCACGGTCGTCGCCGGCGGCGGCGTCCCCGTCACGGTAGGAAGTGGCATGAAGGATGTCAATAGCTGGGCGACCAGACTGGGCGGCCATGGATGAGCCCGCGGCGATGACCACCGACGGCCGCACCGCCCGCCGGGACCGCAACCGCGAGCTGGTGCTGGACGCCGCCCTCGACCTCTTCGCCGAGGGCCACCTCTTCCCGAGCGCGCCCGACGTCGCCGAGCGCTCCGGGGTCTCCCTGCGCTCGGTGTTCCGCTACTACGAGGACACCGAGGCCCTGCTGCGGGCGGCCATGGCTCGGCACCTCGAGCGCGTCGGACCGCTGTTCGTCGTCGAGGGCCTCGGCGAGGGCGCCTTCGAGGACCGGGTGAAGCGCTACGTGACCGCCCGGCTGCGCCTCTACGCTGCCGTCGCCCCGACGGCCCGGGCCGGGCTGGTGCGGGCCGCCACCAACCCGATCATCGCCGAGCGCTTCGAAGGGGTCCGGGTGAGGAGCCGGGAGCAGCTGGCGGCGATGTTCGCCCCCGAGCTGCGGGCCCTGCCCGCCGGCCGCCGGCGCGCCGCGCTCGCCGCCGCCGACGCTCTCTTCACGTTCCACGGCCTCGACCACCTCGCCCTGCACAGCGGGCTCGGCTCCCGGCAGCTCGAGGACGCGCTGCGCCAGGCGCTCCACGCCCTCCTCGGTCCCCGTCCGGCGGCGGGCTGACCGCCCTGCGCACCTATTGGCACCTTGTCTGCCAGATGGTACAACCGAGGGCATGATCCCCAGCACGCACGGCCGCCCGTGATGCCGCCGCACATCGTGCACACCGGCACCAGCTCCTCGTCGCCGGCCGAGGTGTGGGGCGCCCTGGCCGCGTTCGACCGCATCGGCGCCTGGGCGGGCGGCGTGGACCACTCGTCGTCGCTCACGGCATCGACGGAGGGCGTGGGGGCCGGCCGCCGGGTCCAGGTCGGCCGCACGACGCTGATCGAGACGGTCGCCGCATGGGTGCCCGAACGGGAGCTCGCGTACACGATCGACGGCCTCCCGCCCCTGGCGCGGTCGGTGGTGAACCGGTGGCGCCTGGAGCCGGCGTCGGACGGCACGACCGTGACGCTCACGGTCGAGGTCGACCCCGGGCCGACGCCACGGGGTCGCTTGGCGGCCCGCGCCCTCGGCCTGGCGATGCGACGCCCGACCAGGCGCCTGCTCGACGACCTCCTGGCCCACGTGGCGCCGATGGCCGTGCCCGGTGCGGAGGCGGCGGCGTGACCGGCCGCCCCGACGTCGTGGTGCTCCTGACCGACGAGGAGCGGGCCACCCCGCCCTACGAGGTCGAGGCCCTGCGCGACTGGCAGCGGCGGGCGCTGCCCGGCCGCCGGTGGTTCGAGGAGCACGGCGTCAGCTTCGGCCGCCACTACACCGGCTCGCTGGCGTGCGTGCCGAGCCGCCCCACGCTGTTCACCGGCCAGTACCCCGACCTGCACGGCGTGACCCAGACCGACGGCATCGGCAAGATGTCCGACGACTCGCGCATGCGCTGGCTGCCACCCGGCGAGGTGCCCACGCTCGGGAACTGGTTCCGCGCTGCCGGCTACGACACCCACTACGACGGCAAGTGGCACATCTCCCACGCCGACCTCTCCGGGCCGGGCGGCGACCGGGTGCTGGCCACCAACGCCGACGACGGCACGGTCGACCCCGCGGCCGTGCAGGCGTACCTCGACGCCGACCCGCTCGGGCCCTACGGGTTCTCGGGATGGGTCGGGCCCGAGCCCCACGGTGCTTCGGCCACCAACAGCGGCCTCGTGCGCGACCCGCTCATCGCGGACCGCGTCGTCGCCTGGCTGGCCGATCGCTACGAGCGCCGTCGGTCCGGCGACCCCGACGCGCAGCGTCCGTTCCTGCTGGTGGCGAGCTTCGTGAACCCGCACGACATCGTCCTGTTCCCCGCCTGGGTCCGCAACAACCCGATCAGCGCCTCACCCCTCGACCCGCCACCGGTCCCGGAGGCGACGACGGCCCACGAGGACCTGGCCGCCAAGCCGGCCGCCCAGATCGCCTTCCGGGCCGCGTACCCGACGGGGTACGGGCCGGCCCGGCTCATCGACCGGGCCTACGGCCAGAACGCCCAGGCCTACCGGGACCTCTACCACCGGCTCCACGCCGAGGTGGACGGCCCGCTCGACCGGGTCCGTCGTGCCGTCACCGAGGGCGGCTCGACCGATGCCGTGCTGGTGCGCACGTCCGACCACGGTGAACTGCTGGGCGCCCACGGCGGGCTCCACCAGAAGTGGTTCAACCTGTACGACGAGGCCACGCGCGTCCCGTTCACCGTCGTGCGGACCGGCTCGGCGGCCACGGCGGCCCGCCGGGTCGACGACATGGTGACGTCACACGTCGACCTGGTGCCCACCCTCCTCGCCGCCGCGGGCATCGACCAGGTGGAGACCGCCGCCACGCTGGCCGCGTCGTTCACCGAGGTCCACGACCTGCCCGGGCGCGACCTGCTCGGCGTGGTCGACGGCACCGAGGCCGTCGACCGCCACCGGCCCGTGTACCTCATGACGCGGGACAACATCCTCGAGGGCGACTCCGGCGCCTCGCGGCTGGCCCGCATCCTCGGCCGCACCCAGCCGGTGCCTCGACCGCTGCGCATCGAGGTCCCGGCCCACGTCGGGTCCAACTTCGAGGGCATCGTCGCCCGCGTCGACGACGCCACCGCGGCCGGCGGTGCGGACCACCTCTGGAAGCTGGTGCGGACCTTCGACGACCCCGCCACCTGGACCGAGCCGGGCGTCCGGCACCTCGCCGCGACCGGTGCGGCCGGTCCCGTCCACCGGACGGCGCCGCTGGAGGACCAGTGGGAGCTCTACGACCTCACCGACGATCCCGTCGAGGCCGTGAACCGCTGGGACGACCCCTCGCTCGACGGCGTGCGCGCCCACCTGCGCCAGGCCCTGAAGGCGGAGCGGACCCGCGCCGTGCCGGAGCGGAACCGGCCCTGGCCCTACGTCGAACGGCGCCCGAGCGGCGGGCCCGCCGCCGCGACGCCACCAGGACCCGTGCTCGCCCTGCGGCGTGCGCTGCGCCGGCTCGGCCTCCACCCCGAGGGCGCCGAACCGTTCGACGGCGACCTCGTCGGGCGCCGGGCGCTCGTGGTCGCGACGAACCGCGGCGTGCTCGACGTCGGCCGGCCGACCGGGGTCTTCGCCTCCGAGCTTTCGGTCCCGTACTACGCGTTCCTCGACGCCGGCATGGAGGTCGACGTGGCCAGCCCGGCCGGCGGCGTCATCCCCGTCGATCCGATGTCGCTCAAGGCGGTGCTGCGCACGGGGGCCGACGACCGCCTCTTGGCCGACCCGATGCTGCGCGCCGCGGTGACCGATTCGCTGCCGATCGCTGCGGTCGACGTGCGTCGGTACGACCTGGTGTTCCTGGCCGGGGGGTGGGGTGCCGCCTTCGACTTCGGCACCTCCGAGGCGCTGGCGGCGGCCGTCACCGAGGCCGCGGCGGCAGGACTGGTCATCGGCGGGATCTGCCACGGCCCGCTGGGGCTGCGGAACGCCACCGCACCCGACGGGTCCCCGCTGGTCGCCGGGCGGCGGGTCACGGCGGTGACCGACAAGCAGGTGCGCGAGCTCGGGATCACCTCCACCCCCCACCACCCCGAGGCCGAGCTGCGGGCTCGGGGCGCGATCTTCGAGCACGCCACCCGCGTGCGGGACCCGCTGGCGAACCACTGGGTGGCCGACGGCGACCTGGTCACCGGCCAGAACCAGAACGCCGGGCCGATGGTGGCCGCGGCCATGCTGCGC